>JAGWIL010000080.1 GCA_028866335.1 Rhodospirillales bacterium | reverse complement strand
ATCAATGTGCGACATTGCCCTTGCCGTCTTACATGCTTGGTAAGGTCAATACATTCCTGTTCAATTTCACCCCGTAAGAGGTTCGATGATGACGCGTCTTATTCTGCCGCCATTTTCCCGCCGCCGCATGTTGGGTACGGCGGGTGCCGCAACCCTTGCCGCCCCTGCTGCGTTTGCCCAGAGCGCTCCTGCTACGTCCAATAACGGCCCGGCTATTCAGGTTAGCGGCGCCCAGAGTGCCCCCATCCCCATAGCCATTGCCCCTTTCGACACGCAGGGCGTGGGCGCGCAGATCACCCAGGTGATCTCAGATGATCTTGGCCATTCCGGCCTGTTTCGGGCTATTGATCCATCCAGCTTTGTGCCAAACTCCATGAATAACGGCACGCCAGTGTGGCAGAACTGGTCATTACTGGGTGCCCAGGGCCTGGTGACCGGGGACGTGCAGGATGCCGGAGGCGGCCAGCTTCGCGTTGAATTCCGGTTATGGAACGTGCAGCAACAGGCGCAGGTGCAGGGTACGGCCTACACCACCACGCCGGATAATTGGCGCAGAATCGCGCATATCATCGCCGATACGGCCTATCAGCAGATGATCGGCGAGAAGGGTTATTTCGACAGCCGGGTGGCGTTCATCTCGGTTGCGGGGGCGGTTACCAGCCCCATCCGCCGCCTCGCGGTGATGGATTACGACGGCGCTAATGTTCAGTTCCTGACCGATGGCGCCAATATGGCGCTTTCACCCCAGTATAATCCGGCCCGCCAGCAACTGGCTTTTGTGAGCTACCGCGGCGGTGCTAATCCGCGGGTTTATTTGTTTGACCTGCAAACCGGCGCCACACAGCTTGTTGGCGGGTTTGGAGAAATGACGATCGGCCCGCGCTTCTCGCCGGATGGTGGTTCGCTGCTGATGTCCGTCTCGCGCAATGGTGGTGCCGCGATTGTTAAAACCGGCCTTGGCGGCGGCGGCGTGACGGAGCTGACCGACAGCAACTCGATCAATGTCACGCCCTGCTTCTCGCCAGATGGCTCGCAGATTGTCTTTAACTCCGACCGTGACGGCAACCAGCAGCTTTTCGTGATGAATGCCGATGGCTCAGGCGTTAAGCGCATTTCCTTTGGCCCAGGGCAGTATGCCGAGCCTTGCTGGTCGCCAAGCGGGGATTTGATTTCTTACACCTTCTGGGGGTCGGGCGGGTTTTCAATCGGTGTGATGGCACCGGATGGATCGGGCGAGCGGATTCTTTCTCAGGGCTTCCTGGTGGAGGGCTCCACATTCTGCCCGAATGGCCGTGTGCTTATGTTCTACCGGCAATCCCCCACCGGCTCCGGCCACAGCTCGAACCTGGTCACGATTGGGGTGGACGGGTTCAACGAGCGTTTGGTTGATACGCCGACTTATGCCTCCGACCCCTCATGGGGTCCGCTGCTGGCATAGAGTAAAAGGGCGGCTTCGGCTGCCCTTCGCGTTTTTACGCGGCTTGAACTTTGGGCAAAAATGCGCGATAGGGCGGGCGCTCGCATTGTGCGGGCAAATTCACACGCGGGGGCCTATCCGGGCGATAGCCTGTAAGGTCCGGTGCCGTAAGGTACTTCCCCCGCGGAGGATAGAACCGGATTGATATAGGAAAGAGAACTGCCAATGGCACTTCCCGACGTTTCCCTGCGCCAGCTGCTTGAAGCAGGCGTGCATTTTGGCCACAACACCCGCCGCTGGAACCCGCGCATGGCGCCGTATCTGTTCGGCGTGCGCAACCAGGTTCATATCATCGACCTGCAGCAGACCGTTCCCCTGGCCGAGCGCGCGCTGAAGGCGATTCGCGATGTGACCGCCGCCGGTGGCCGCGTGCTGTTTGTTGGTACCAAGCGCGCCGCCGCTGACTACGTGGCCGATGCCGCGCAGCGTTGCGGGCAGTATTATGTGAATCACCGCTGGTTGGGCGGAATGCTCACCAACTGGAAGACCATCACCGGTTCCATCAAGCGTTTGCGCCAGATGGATGAGATGCTGACGGGCGAAGCGCATGGCTATTCCAAGAAGGAAATCCTGAACTTCACCCGCGACCGGGAGAAGCTGGAGCGGGCACTGGGCGGCATTAAGGATATGGGCGGTCTGCCGGACATTCTGTTCGTGATCGACACCAACAAGGAGAAGCTGGCGATCGAGGAGGCCAACAAGCTTGGCATTCCGGTTGTGGCCATCCTCGATTCCAACTCCGACCCTGCTGGCGTGACCTACCCGATCCCGGGCAATGATGACGCGATTCGTGCGATTACGCTCTATTGCGACATGGTTGCCGGCGCGGTGCTGGATGGTATCTCCGCTGAGATGGGTGCCTCGGGCGTGGATATGGGTGCGGCTGCCGAACCGGCGCTGAACGAGATCCCGGCCCAGGCCTGATTTTCGCCGCGCCGCAAGGCGGGGGGATTCCAGAAATTTCGCGCGGTGCCCGCCCAGGGTGCCGCGCAACCATTTGTAAGGAGCAAACACATGGCCGAAATTACCGCTGCCCTGGTGAAAGACCTGCGCGAGACCACCGGCGCAGGCATGATGGACTGCAAGAAGGCGCTGGTTGAGACGAATGGCGACAAGGAAGCCGCGATCGACTGGCTGCGCAAGAAGGGGCTTTCCGCCGCCGCCAAGAAATCTGGCCGCGTGGCCGCTGAAGGCCTGGTTGGCGTTGCGCTGGCACCTGGCAAGGTCGCCATGGTCGAGATCAATGCCGAGACGGATTTCGTCGCCCGCAACGAAGCCTTCCAGACCTATGTGGAAACCGTTGCCAAGCTGGCGCTGGATGTGGGTGAAGACGTGGAGGCTTTGAAGGCGGCCGCTTACCCCGGCACCGGGCGCAATGTGGCGGACGAGGCTGTGCATCTGGTCGCTACCATTGGCGAGAACATGAATGTGCGCCGGGTTGCCGTTATCAACGTGCCGGGTGGCACCGCCGCCGCCTATATTCATGGCGCGCTAAAGCCGGGCCTTGGCAAAATTGGCGTTATCGTCGGCCTGGAAGGCAACGCCAACGAGGCGCTGGAGCAGCTTGGCCGCCAGATTGGTATGCATGTTGCGGCCACTCGCCCGGATGCGCTGGACATAACCGAGGTCGACCCTGCCGCTCTGGAACGTGAGAAGAATGTACTCTCCGACCAGGCTCGCGCTTCCGGCAAGCCCGAAGCCATTATCGAGAAGATGGTCGAGGGCCGTGTGAAGAAGTATTACGAGGACGTGGTGCTGCTTGAGCAGGTTTGGGTGCATGACGGCGAGAGCAAAGTGAAAGATGTGGTGAAGAAGGCTGGCAGCAATGTCTCCCGCTTCGTGCGCTTTACGCTGGGCGAAGGTATCGAGAAAGAAGTCTCTGATTTCGCCGCTGAAGTTGCCGCAGCGGCCGGGGTTTAATCCTTTCCGCCTTTGCGCTACCCATGGGGCGGTCCTGGCATTTTGCTTGGCACCGCCCTTACTATAAGGACCTTCCATGACCAGCAATCCTCAATATAAGCGCGTTCTGCTGAAGGTTTCCGGCGAGGCCCTGATGGGCAAGCGTGATTACGGGCTGGACACGGAGACGGTGAACACCATTGCCATGGATGTGCGCGATGTGATCTCCATGGGCGTGCAGGTTTGCCTGGTTATTGGTGGGGGTAATATTTTCCGGGGTATCGCGGGTGCCGCGGCGGGCATGGACCGTGCCCAGGCTGACTACATGGGCATGTTGGCCACGGTGATGAACGCGTTAGGAATGCAGTCCGCTTTGGAAAAAATGGGCGTGCCAACCCGCGTTCAAAGCGCCATCTCCATGGAATCCGTGTGCGAACCCTATATCCGCCGCCGGGCCGAGCGGCATATGGAAAAGGGCAGGGTGGTGATTTTCGCCGCCGGCACCGGCAACCCGTTTTTTACAACAGACACCGCCGCCGCCCTGCGCGCCACCGAGATGAAATGCGACGCGATGCTGAAGGGCACGCAGGTGGATGGCGTTTATTCTGCCGACCCGCGCAAGGACCAGAATGCCAAGCGTTATGAGGAACTAACCTATTTGGATGTGCTGGCGCGTGATTTGAACGTGATGGATGCCGCCGCCATTTCTTTGAGCCGGGAAAACAAGCTGCCAATTCTCGTCTTCAACATCCATGCCCCGGGCGCTTTCGCTGCCGTAATGCGCGGCGAGGGTGCCTTCACCCGGATTATCGAGACCTAAAAAGAAGGTTCAGCACATGGCCGATTTAGACACGATCACGACTGATCTTACCCGCCGCATGGATGGCGCGCTTGAAGCCTTAAGGCGCGAATTTTCCGGCCTTAGAACCGGCCGCGCCAGCCCGGCCCTGTTGGAGCCGGTGAAGGTGGACGCCTATGGATCGATGATGCCGCTGAACCAGGTGGCAACCATCGCCGTGCCGGAGGCGCGGATGCTCACCGTGCAGGTGTGGGACCGCTCGATGGTGAATTCCACCGTGGCGGCGATTCGCGATTGCGGCTTGGGGCTGAACCCGCAGCCGGACGGTCAGACGATTCGCGTGCCGCTGCCGGTGCTCACCGAGGAACGCCGCATTGAGTTGGTGAAAACCGCCAATAAATATGCCGAGGCGGCACGTATTGCCGTGCGCGGGGTGCGGCGCGACGGCATGGAGCAGATCAAAGCCTTGCAGAAGAAGTCCGAAATCTCTGAAGATGAGGAGCGTGACTGGGCGGATCAGGTGCAGAAGCTAACTGACGGCTACATTAAGCGCGTGGACGATCATTTTTCGGACAAAGAGAAGGATATCCGGCAGGTTTAATGGCAGACGCCGCCTCCCATTCCGTGCCATCGCATGTTGCCATCATTATGGATGGCAATGGGCGCTGGGCCGCAGCCAGGGGCTTGCCGCGTGTGGCTGGCCACCGCGAGGGGGCGAAGGCTGTGCGCCGGGTTATTGAGGCGGCGGTGAACCACGGGGTGCGCTATCTTACCTTGTTCGCCTTTTCCTCCGAGAACTGGCAGCGCCCGGCCGGCGAGGTACAGGACCTCACATTTCTGCTCAAACATTATTTGCGCTCTGAGCTGGCTGAACTTCATGCCGAGGGCGTGCGCCTGCAGGTGATCGGCGAACGCGAACGCTTCGGCGAGGTTCTGGCGCAGGAGCTTGAGGCGGCGGAACGCAAAACGGCTGATAACAAACGCCTCACTTTGGTGCTGGCCCTTTCCTATGGCGGAAGGGCTGAAATTGTGGCGGCGGCGCGGAAGGTTATTGAGGCCGGAATCAAGCCCGAGGAGCTGACAGAACAGAATTTCACAAATTTTCTGTTCACGGCGGAGATTCCAGACCCTGATCTGGTGATTCGCACCTCTGGCGAACAACGCATTAGTAACTTTTTGCTCTGGCAGCTTGCCTATGCCGAAATCTGGTTCACAAAAGTACTGTGGCCAGATTTCTGTGAACGTGATTTTGCCAATGCCGTGGAGGAATTTGCGGGCAGGGAGCGTAGGTTCGGTGCCCGCCCTGTCTGAAAGCTTTGACAAACCGGCCAGGAACAACCGTTGGTCGGACCTTTATATCCGCGCTGCCTCGGCATTGGTGCTTGGGCCGATTGCCCTGTTTTGCCTCTGGCGCGGTGGGCTGGCGTGGACAATTCTCATCGGCGTGGCGATGGCCGGGCTCGGCCATGAATGGGCACGGCTTTCAAAGCTGCGCCATGCCTGGCAGCTTTCCGGGTTGTTGGTACTTATATGGTTGGCTACCGGGATTTTTGGCGTAATCCATGGAATTCAAGCCACTGTTTTTATAACATTTGTAGCTTGGCTGGTATATGGTCGGTTCGCGGCTGCGGGCGTGCCTTATGCGGGGCTGGGCGGCGTGTGTTTAATTTGGTTGCGCCAGCAACCGGATGTGGGGCTTGAGGATACCGCGTATCTGATTCTGGTCATCTGGGGCACGGATATCGGTGCCTATGTGTTCGGGCGGCTTCTGGGTGGGCGCAAACTGGCGCCACGAATTTCACCCGGCAAAACCTGGAGCGGCGCGCTGGGCGGCTTAGCCATGGGTGCCGCGTGCGGCGCGGGGTTGGCAGCGGCGACACTGGGAGCGCCAATTCACGCATTCGGAGCAGGGTTGGTGCTGAGCTTCATCGCCCAGGCGGGCGATTTGCTGGAAAGCGCCATCAAGCGCAAACTGGGTGTGAAGGATTCCGCCCGGACGATTCCCGGCCATGGTGGATTATTTGACCGGCTGGATGGATTTTTGACGGCGGCACCTTTGGCGGCGTTGCTTGCGGCCAGCATACATGGAGGCGTGGGATTATGGGGGTAAAGCGGCTGACAATCCTGGGGTCCACGGGTAGCGTCGGCACGCAAACTCTTGATCTTGTGAAAGAAAACCCATCCGCTTATCAGGTTTGCGCCTTGGTTGGGGGGCGTAACGTGGCGATACTGGCTGAGCAAGCCAGGCAGTTCCGGCCTGAGATTACCGTTATTTCCGACGAAGCGTTGCTGCCCAGTTTACGTGAGGCACTGGCCGGCTCCGGGCTTGAGGTGGCGGGCGGGCGTGCCGCCGTGCTGGAGGCCGCCGGGCGTAAGGCGAACTGGACGATGTGCGCCATTACCGGTACTGCCGGGCTGGAGCCCACATTGGCGGCAGTTCGCCAGGGCGGCACCATCGCTTTTGCCTGCAAGGAATCCTTGGTTTCCGCGGGGGATGTGTTTCTGCGCGAGGTTGAAGCCGCTGGGGCCACCCTGCTGCCGGTGGATTCCGAGCACAACGCGATTCTTCAGGCGATGGCGGATGGCAACACCAAGCAGGTGGACAAGATTGTGCTCACCGCATCCGGTGGACCTTTTTGGAATCTCAGCTTTGAGGAAATGCGCGGCATTACCCGGGAGGCAGCATTGCGGCACCCGGTTTGGTCGATGGGCGCCAAAATCTCCATCGATAGCGCGACCATGTTTAATAAAGGCCTGGAAGTGATTGAGGCTGCGAGATTATTTTCGCTGTCATCTGAACAAATTGA
>JAGWIL010000079.1 GCA_028866335.1 Rhodospirillales bacterium | reverse complement strand
AGCCAAGCCCGGAATAACCATTCACCGTGCCGCTGCTGATCGTAAGCACGTCCAGCGCGCCGGTGCCGGTATAGCTGACGCTCGCGATCTCGGCATTGAGGCTGCTCAGGTTGCTGGCGGTGAGGGTCAGCGCGCTGGATGTTGAGCCTCCCGAAGCGGAGAGGCTGCCATGCGCGGAGGATAAAGTGATGGTGAGGCTTTGGGTGGTGGCGGCGGCCAGCGCCACGCTTATGCCCAACAGCGGCTGCGCCACCCCGGCTGTGGCCGCGATGCCGCCATCGCTGGTGACCGTGGCAATGTTTGAATGCAGAACGACCGTTGCATCGCCAGCAGCATCAAAGCTGGCGGCGGGCAGCAGCCCGGCGGGGATGTTGGAAAAGATTGTGTAGCTTTGCGTGGTGCCGGTGGCATCTACTCCGGACACAACGAAAGAGGACGCACCGGAGATGGTGCTGATATTGTGCACCACCAAGCCAGTGAGGCCGGGAAAGACCAGCTCATCCCCAACCGCAAAGCCTGAGACCGTGCCTGAAAATGCTTCCGGCCCGGAGATGACGAAGGCACCGCCATTGCCACCCAGCGGGTTGGCATAGCCACCGGTAACCGGCAGGCTGCCTGGCCCGCCGAAATTCAAAGTGACGCCACTCTGAACGGTGAGCGGCGTGGTGTTGAAAATGCCGACAAGGGGCGTGACCGGGCCCAGGACCATCACGCCGCCGCCCGCAACATCCAGGTTCACACCAGAGGAGACCATACCGGCATCGATTTCCAGCGTCTCGCCCTGCAAGGCGAGGATGGTGCCGGTGCCATCGATCATGCCCGAAGCGGAGAAGTCTCCCACGGAAAGCGTGCCGTTACCTTCCAGCACGGCATTGCTGGCAAGGGTCAGCCCCTCCTGAAAATCGCTCGTGGCCCCGGTATCCACCGTTAACCCGCTCGCGAAATCGACCAGGGCGTTGGTGTTGAGCACCAGCTCGCCTTGCAGCGAGGCCGTGCCGCCGATGAGTAGCTGGCCGGATTCCACAATATCCTGCGCCGCAAGCGTCCCGAAATCATAACTCGTTCCACCGAGGAGGGCGGAGTTATACGGCAGCTCAAGCACTGCTCCCGGTGCTATGGAAACCGCGCCATTGCCAACGAGATTGCCTAGGGCTGAGAAAGTACCGCTGACATCCAGTGTGCCGGAGAGAGTATCAATGCCGGTGACGAGCGTTTGCGCGCCCTGCGCATAAGTGGCGGCGCTGGCGGGCGCGCCAACCGTGTTGAGGTAGATGTTGCCAGAGGTGACCGCACGCGGCAGCACACCATCGTGATTCCAAAGATCGTAGGTGAGGTGCTGGCCGGAAGCGAGCGACGGCCCGGCGAATTCCAGCGAGGTGAGCAGCGTGTTCAGTGCGCCGATGTCGTTGGCGCTGAGCGTGAGATGGATGGTGCCGGTGCCGATGCCATCAGCCGAAATACCGGTGAGCGCGCTGTAATCTGGCAGCAGCAACGCGCCAGCCGAAACCGCCAGGGTGAGTTGCAGCGTTTCCTCAGCCCCCAACCCCATCGCGGCAAGGGCGCTGGCCGTGGGGTCGGATAGCAGCAAATCTGTCAAGGCAAGCGGCTGGTTGGGCGAAAGCGTAACCAGCTTGGTTGGGTTAACAAAGGCCGGAGCAAGTTCTGGCGCGATGGCGAGTGAAAAATCGCTCTGCGCTGCACCACCTTTATTATCCTGGGCGGTGAGAGAAATGGCATCCGCCGTAACGCCGGAGGGTTCTGAGAATGAGAGCGTGGCCAATGCCGCGTTCACCTGGGCAGCGCTGCCGGATATTTGCAGCGTATTGCCGTTGGAGACCAAGGACGCACCGGAGCTGGCGCTGGCAGAAAGGCTTGCGGCGCTGTCTCCCGCCACCAGTTGGAGGGTGATGTTGGCACCTGCGGCGGAATCGGCCACCGCCAAGCTGGTGGGTAAACCGATCAGGGAGGAGAGGCTTGGCTGCCCGGCTATGGAAACAACGGTCGCGGGGATTTTGATGTTTATACTTGAACTCACAACCGTAGGTTACATAATTTCAATGTAGGATCAATGAAGCATATGGGGCTCGGATAAATAATTACATGGAAACAACCATGGCCGAGCGTGCCGCGCCGCTCCATACTGTGAGCATGAAGACCAGGCACAAGCACACGAAGCCTAACCCGCTGGAAACCCTGGCCAAACGCGCCGTTTTGCCCAGCCGCGATTCGGTAAAGCGCTTTCTGGCAGAGGCGCAGGGGGCACTGCATTTCCGCGACATTGTGCGGGCTTTTTCCGTGGCACCGGAAGACCGCAAGGCGCTGCGTGGCATTGTGAAATCGCTGGAGGTGGAGGGCCACGCCGAGCGCGCCGGGCGCAAGCGCCATACGGAAGCGGGGCGGCTGCCGGAAAATGCTTTGGTAGAGGTTACGGGAATTGACCGCGACGGCGAGGCCATCGCCAGGCCAGTGGTGTGGGACGCACCAGGCAGGCCGCCGGTTATTTTCATGCAGCCGGAGCGCAAGGGTGCTGCCGCATTGGCACCGGGTGCCAAAGTGTTGGCACAGCTAAGGCGCATTGGGCCGGACAAATATGAAGGCCGGACCATTAAACGCGTTGAAGGGCAGAGCGGCAGCATTGTCGGGCTGTTTCGCAAGACACCGCAGGGTGGGCGGATAGAGCCAACCGACCGCCGGCAGAAAGGCGAATGGGTAGTGCCGGAAAGCGAGACAATGGGGGCGATGGAAGCCGAAATTGTCCGCGCCGAACCGTTGCCCGGCAAACCGTTTGGGGCGAAGCCTGCGCGCGTGACAGAACGGCTGGGCAATGCGGAGGATGCGCGCTCGGTAAGCCTCATCGCCATCGCCCAGCATGGGATTCCGATGGAGTTTTCTGAAGGCGCGCTAAGGGATGCCCAAAAGGCCAAGCCCGTGGCACTGGGAAAGCGGACCGATTTGCGCGCATTGCCGCTGATCACCATAGACGGTGCCGATGCACGGGATTTTGACGACGCCGTGTTCGCCGCGCCGGAACCGCATGGCTACCGGTTGATCGTGGCGATCGCGGATGTGGCGCATTACGTGAAACCGGGTGGCGCGCTGGACCGCGACGCCAGGACGCGCGGCAATAGCTGCTATTTCCCCGACCGCGTTGTGCCGATGCTGCCCGAGGAACTTTCCAACGGGCTGTGCTCGTTAAAGCCCGGCGAGGAGCGCGGCTGTTTGTTTGTAGAAATGCATATAGACGTGCATGGCAACAAGCTGCGCCACGCTTTTGGGCGCGGGCTGATGTGCTCGGCCGCACGCAAGACCTATGAAGCCGTACAAGAGGAGTTCGAGGATAATCCTGAGAACCACGCCCACCTCTATGCTGCTTATCATGCGTTGAGCGAGGCGCGGGAACGGCGGGGCACGCTTAATCTTGACCTGCCGGAGCGCAAGGTGACGCTGGGGGATGATGGGCAGGTGCAGAACGTGGCCCCCCGCCCGCGTTTGGCCGCGCATAAGCTGATCGAGGAGTTTATGGTTCTTGCGAATGTGTGTGCCGCTGAGGAGCTTGAACGGCTGAAACTACCCTGCATGTACCGTGTGCATGCCCCGCCGACACCGGAGAAGCTGGATAATTTGCGCGGGTTTTTGGCGACGCTCGATATCTCGTTAAAACCGGGCGACCAGTTACATCCGCGCGACCTTGACGGCATTTTGAAGCTTGTGGCGGGCACAGCTTCCTCGACATTGGTGAATGAGACGATCCTGCGCTCCCAGAGCCAGGCGGAATATTCCCCTGAAAATCTCGGGCATTTTGGCTTAGCACTTAGCCGTTACGCGCATTTTACCTCGCCGATCCGCCGCTATGCGGATTTGGCAGTGCACCGCGCGTTGATTAAGGGGCTGAGGCTTGGAACTGACGGGCTGACCGAGGAGGAAATGCACGCCTTTGCCGACACCGCCGAGCACATTACCGCGACTGAACGCCGCGCCACTCTGGCGGAACGTGATTCCACTGACCGCTACCTTGCGCTCTATTTGCAACACCGCGTGGGAGAGTTGTTCCAGGCCAGGATTTCGGGGGTGACGAAGTTCGGACTCTTCGCCACTTTAACAGAAAGCGGTGCAAGCGGGTTTTTGAGTATGGCAAGTTTGCCGGATGATTACTGGATGTTTGACGAACGCACCCAGACTTTGTCCGGCCGCAAGAGTCGCGTTGTGTTCTCATTAGCGCAAGAGCTTGAGGTGCGGCTGAACGAGGCCAGGCCGGTGACAGGCGGGTTGCTGCTTGGGCTGACCGGAGCGCCAGGCCCCGTGCGGCAGCGCGCCGATGGCAAAGCTAAACCCACGAAAAAGACCAAAACGAAACAGAAGCGGGCGCGGTGAGGCAAAGAGCTGTTCTGTTCCTGTTTTGCCTGCTGTTGCCGGTGGCTCTGTGCTGCCGCGCGGCGGATGCCGCCACAAGCTTTGACATCGGCGCGGCGGCGAATGTGTGGTCCGTAGCGCTGGCTTATATCGCGCCGCGTGCGTTAAACCCGGTTACGATTCCGCAGATGACGCTATGGGGCTTGAACGGGCTTGCCGCCCTGGACCCTAACCTCAACACCACATTGCAGAGCGACGAAATTCGGCTTTTTGGACCAAACCAGCTTTTGGCGGCCATTCCAGCCCCCGCGGCAACAGATGCACAGGGCTGGGGCACGGCCGCGGCAAAAGTTGCGGCGGCGGCTTATGCGGCCTCCCCGGCGTTGCAGCAGGCAGGCACGCAAGGCATTATCGGTAATTTCTTCGACGAGTTGTTCAACCATTTCGACCCCTATTCCCGATACGAAGACCCTTTGCAGGCCGCGCAGGACGAATTGATGATTACCGGCCTTGCCGGTACGGGCCTGACCTTGGAAGACCAGCACGGCAAGGCGGTGATCGCCACTGTGGCAGCGGATAGCCCGGCATCGGATGCGGGACTTCAGCCCGGCATGGTTGTTAACGCGATGAATGGCCAGACCGCTTATGGCAGCATGGCGAATGCGCTGAATGCGGACATGGCGGGGCTTGCCGGAACAAGCGTTTCAATATCCGTAACCGACCCGCAAGCTGATAAGGGTGAAGGCCCCCAAAGGCTGACTCTAATCCGCGGTTTTATTCCGCCGCAAACCGTATTCAGCGAGCCGCCCGTGGTGGCGGGCACCGCTTTTCTGAAAATCACCGGCTTCAACAAAGGCACGGGGGATCAATTTTCTGCACTCCTCGCAAAAATCATATCTCAACCCGTGCCCCCTACAGGTTTGGTGCTGGATTTGCGCGGCAACCGGGGCGGCGTGCTCCGCCAGGCGGTTATCGTGGCGGATTCGCTACTGCAATCCGGCCCGATCGCGGAAACGAATGGGCGGGATTCTGATGCCGACCAGATGTTCAAGGCAGAGGGGGCGGACCTTACAAACGGTGCGCCCATGGCCGTGCTGGTGGATGGGCAGACCGCCAGCGCCGCTGAGATATTGGCTTCAGCCCTGGCCGATGACGGGCGCGCGGTGGTGATTGGCTCGGAAACGCTCGGAAAGGGCCTGGTTCAGACCGTGGCCGCCCTGCCCGATGGAGGAGAGCTTTACGTGACCTGGAGCCGGGTTTTGGCACCCAAAGGGTGGCCATTACAGGGGTTGGGCCTGATGCCGCAGATTTGCACCAGCAATGGTGCCAACGCCCTGAACCAGCAGCTTGCGGCACTGGCCAATGGCCGGAACCTCATGGCGCCAGCATTGAGCCAGGCGCGGGCCATGCGTGCACCCGTTGGTATTGGTGCCATGCTGGCGGTACGGGGTTATTGTCCGGCGGATATTGGCGGAGAGCTTGATGAACAGGCGGCGGCGGCGGTGCTGAGTACACCAGAAATTTACCAGGCGGCTCTACTGCATTGATTGCAGGTACTTGACGAAACCAGCTAAGCTGGGCGATACGGCCCGCTCTCGGAGATTCTAATCATGGCTAAATCTAACGTCGTCCAAATCAAGCTCGTGTCCACCGCCGATACTGGCTACTTCTATGTAACCAAGAAGAATGCCCGTGCGCAGACCCAGAAGCTTGAGCTGAACAAGTATGATCCGGTCGTGCGTAAGCACGTGAAGTTCAAGGAAGCCAAAATCAAATAACGCAGTGCGTTACTTGCAAATGGCCTAGATTTCACGGGAAACCCCACGGGCTGGCCCCCTAATATACCCCTCGACAAGGTCTTTGTCTGAGGGGTTTATTTTATGCGCGTATTTTCTTGCGGCGCCTGTGGGCAGACATTGTTTTTTGAGAACAATGCCTGCGAGCGGTGTGGGCACGAATTAGGATTTTTCCCCGGCACCATGTGTTTGCTGGCGTTAAGGCGTGATGGCGAGGTTTTAGAGGACCTTAAAGGCAAAAACAGCTACGCCTACTGTACGAACGCCGCGCACGGCGTATGCAACTGGCTGGTGGCCACACCCGGCGAACTTTGCACCGCTTGCCGGCATAATCAGACCATTCCTGATCTTTCAGTTGATGAAAATCTTAAAGGCTGGCGGACCTTGGAGATTGCCAAGCATAGGCTGTTTTACACTTTGCTGAGGCTAAAGCTGCCGCTTAGAGATTTAGCCGAAGACCCGGCACATGGGCTGGCTTTTGATTTTCTGGCTGACCCTCCCGGCCCTGGCCCTCGTATTTTAACCGGCCATGACAAGGGGCTGATCACGATCAATCTCTCTGAGGCGGATGATGCGATGCGGGAGCGTTTACGCGCGGAAATGGGGGAGCCCTACCGCACGCTGCTTGGCCATTTCCGGCACGAGGCGGGGCATTATTACTGGAATGAGCTGGTGCGGGATGGCGGCAAGCTTGAAGATTGCCGCCTGACGTTCGGAGATGATTCACGCGATTACGGCGAGGCGCTGCAACAGCATTATGAGCAAGGCCCGCCCGCCGGTTGGGAAGAAAATCATGTCTCGGCCTATGCCACGATGCACCCTTGGGAAGATTTCGCGGAGACC
>JAGWIL010000483.1 GCA_028866335.1 Rhodospirillales bacterium | reverse complement strand
GACCAGGAGATTTATGGTGAAGGCACTAAGGCCGAGTGCTTTTTTAAGGTTGTTACCGGTGTTGTCAGGTTATGCAAATTCCTGAGCGATGGCCGCCGCCAGGTTATGTCTTTCCATTTCGCCGACGATGTATTCGGTGTGGAAGCTGGTGCTGCCCATAGTGTTTCAGCCGAAGCGGTGTGCGATTGCACATTAATGGTTTACCGCCGCTGCAATTTGGAGTCGGTGGCCTCGGGCAATGAGGATATCGTCAGGCAGATGTTTTTCCACGCCATGCGTAATGCTGATCAGGCACGCGACCATACCTTGCTGCTCGGCCGCTGCACTGCCGTCGAACGTGTCGCCTGCTTTCTGAGACATCAAGCTCGCCATGGCGGCAATAACAGCGAGGTTGTACTGGAGATGTCTCGTATCGATATTGCGGACTACCTGGGCCTAACGATAGAGACGGTTTCACGCACGCTTTCTAAGCTAGAACGTGATCGCGTTATTGAGCTGGTAACGTCGCGCATCATCAGAATTAAGAGCTTCTCTGCGCTGGTAGCCTATGCCGGTTAAGTTGGCAGCCATGCTTTCGACGGGCATCACAAAATAGCTGTTCTGGCAAGCGCGCCGTATAAAAATGGCGAACGGATTCTGCTTTGTCCGGTTGGTGCCCGACAGGAGATTTAAATTGAACCAAGCTGAATTGATCGCACGTTATGACGGGCGCGTGCCGCGGTACACAAGTTATCCCACCGCGGTACATTTCTCAGCCGGAATCGGTGCTGCACAATATGCCGACTGGCTTGGCACGGTGGCCGCGGCCACTCCGATATCGCTTTATTTGCACGTACCATTCTGCGAACGGCTTTGCCTTTATTGCGGCTGCAACACCTCAGTGGTCCGGCAAGAATCTCCTCGGCGTGCTTATGCCGAACTATTGGCTAAAGAGATTACAATGCTCGCGGAACGCATCGGGCATCGGGCCGAAATTACCAGCGTACATTGGGGCGGCGGTACGCCCACAACATTATCCGACGATTGCCTCACGGGCCTCATGGATCTCATCCGCGAAAAATTCACCCTAAACCCGAATGTAGAGATCGCAATCGAAATCGACCCGGCCAGTTTTGACGAAGACAGGTGTCCGGCATTACAAGCGATGGGTATTAACCGTGCCAGCCTCGGCGTGCAGGATTTCGATCCGCAGGTACAAGCCGCGATTGGCCGCCCACAAAGTTTTGCCCAGACGCAGGCCTGCGCCACCGCGCTGCGCCGTGTTGGCATTTCTGCAATAAATCTCGACCTTATCTACGGCCTGCCGTATCAAACTGAAGAATCTGTGAAACAAACCGCCCAACAAGCCCTGGCTTTGCGAGCCGG
>JAGWIL010000482.1 GCA_028866335.1 Rhodospirillales bacterium | reverse complement strand
TTGAGGTTTTCGCGCTGGAGGTTTTCCACCAGCCCGGCGGCCATGGCGTCGGCGTTTGAAAGTTCGCGCACCAGCACCGGAACTTCGTGCAATTGCGCGCGTTGGGAGGCGCGCCAGCGGCGCTCGCCCGCGATGATCTGATATTGCCCTGGTGCGCCCGGTTTGGGGCGGACCAGCAAAGGTTGCAGAATGCCGCGCTGGGCGATGGAAGCCGCCAGCTCCTGCAGGGCGTTTTCATCCATGGACTGACGCGGCTGGTAAGGGCTGGGCTCCAGAAGATCCACCGCCAGAAGCTGCACGCCTGGCGCGCTGGTGCTGGTGGGGGTTGCGGCCTCACCCAAAAGGGCTGCCAGGCCCCGGCCCAGCGGTTTGCGTGGTTCTTTGCCGCTCATGCCAGTTCCTTTCTGCCGCGCGCCCGGCGCAAAAATTCAGCCGCCAAGGCAAGGTAAGCCTGCGCCCCGGTTGAGCGGAAATCATAAAGCAGGACAGGCACGCCGTGGCTAGGGGCTTCCGTGATGCGAATGTTGCGGGGAATGGCGGTTTCGAACACTTTGTCCTTAAAATAGGTGCGGACATCGCTGCTCACCTGCTCGGACAGATTATTGCGCTTATCCGTCATGGTCAGCACGATGCCCTCGATGGCGAGTTTTGGATTGAGGCTGCGCTTGACCATTTCCACCGAGCGCATGAGCTGGGAAATGCCTTCCAGGGCAAAAAACTCGGCCTGGAGGGGAACCAGAACAGCATCCGCCGCGACCAGAGCGTTAAGGGTGAGCAGAGCGAGGCCGGGTGGGCAGTCGATAAAGATGACATCAGCGTCGCAGCCTTGGGACAGCGCGTCGCGGAGCAGGAATTCGCGCCGGGGCGTTTGGCTGAATTCAAGGTCCGCGCCGATAAGGTCTGACACGGCGGGTACAATGGAGAGGTTTTCGACATTGGCGGGAAGAATGGCGGATGCCAGCGTGGAATCCCCCGCCAGCAGCGCATAACTGCCGCCTTTGCGGGCTTCGTGATCTATCCCCAAGCCCGTGGAGGCGTTGCCCTGGGGGTCGATATCGATAAGCAGCACCTTCATGCCACCCACGGCGAGTGCTGCGGCAAGGTTGATGGCGGTGGTGGTTTTGCCAACCCCGCCTTTCTGGTTGGCGATGGCGATGATGCGTGGCTTCTTATGCGGCTCCGGCATGACGGATCTGGCTCACTTTCAGGATGCAGCTCTCGCCCCAGCCGGGGGCGGAAAGGCGCTCAGTGTTCATGTGCCAGAGGGGGGTGGCGAGCGTCAATTCATCTTGCCAGCCTTTGCCCTTCGGAAACAGGCAAATGCCCTCCGGTGTTAGCAAAGGTGCAGCCAGGCCCAGGAGCTTTTC
>JAGWIL010000078.1 GCA_028866335.1 Rhodospirillales bacterium | reverse complement strand
CGTCCGCTGCAGGGCACTCTTTAGCGGCAGGCTCTCCAACCGTCATTGCGATTACAGCCGCACCAATGTCGAATCCCGCGATAAACGACACGATTGCGATGCCAATAAGCAGCGCCCTACTCATAGAAGTGCCCCGCTGGCGGCGCATTCGTATGCGTTATCAATCGAAGCGTGCGAATCTGCCCAATGTCAGTAAAAGTGAAAGAGTCGATTTCCATGCCGTATGGTTTCACTTGCCGGCGAATGTCGCTGGCGATCTTGTTTTCCGGAGGTTCGTCCAGCAACGTCCGCAGTTCAATCTGCCGCACTTGCTTTAGCACCGCCCCCATGCTCGTATCGCGCAACAGGTCATGCTGATTGCCAATCTCGGTAATGAACGGCTCAATATCCGCAATGCAGTACCGCACGATTCCGCCGACCACCACCGTCTTATCGTCTTTCGTCGTGATCGTTTGATGCTCTAGCGCTAGCGTGGTGTGGTAAATGTTTTCCGGAATCACGTCCTCGGCAAACGGCAACTTCCAATGAAAGCCAGGCCCCAGCGTTCGCTCGTACTTTCCGAAGCGCAGCACCGCCGCATTCTGGTAAACATGCACAATGACGAAAGGCGTCAAATGCTCATGGATCGCAGCGAATATTTCCCGGAGCCAGTCAAACATTCGCCGACCTCATAGGCCCATCTGCTTCCCGATTGACTTACGCACGCGCTCGGCAACCTCGGCCGGCGCGACCCTAAGAACGTGCTGCACGACGGCGCGGCGCTTGAACTTCGGTTCGTCCTCAATCAGCCGCATGGCGCAGCAGTACCGTGTCATGTGGTAGACGCCGCTACGCTTGGCGCATTCGTCGCATGGCTCATTCACGCGGCGCCCCTAGCGCGATTCGCCAGCCGGCGCGCTGCACAGGCAGCAATGCCTCGCCGTCCTTTTCGCGCGCGCGCAGCTTCTCGGCCCACGCTCGCGGACCCGGCGCCGGCTGCGACTGAATCATGCGGATCTGTTCGCGCCAGTACGCGGCGACTTCCTGCGATGCGCGGTTCATGATTTCACCGGCAGGCGGACGACTCCGGCTAGCACGGCGCTACCGTTTTCGGCAACCGCGCGCTTCCTGAACGCGCTATAGCGCAGCGCGAACTGCTTTTCGATGAACGGGATTTCGTTCGTGTTTTTGCTGCCGATTGCCGGATACCAGCCGCCCATGCTTTCAAGCGCAGCGCACGCCGCAGGATCGTCGCCGCCGCCGCGCTGGCGCAACACGCGATCCCATGCCACGGCCGCCGCCTCATCGTCGGAAATGCGCAGCACGTTCATGAAGTCGGCCACTTTCGGCATGAACCTTCCGCGCTGCTGGTCTTGAATGTGCGCCTCGGCTGCGCGCTCAATATCCGCAATCGGGAACTGCGACAGCGCGCGCACGTACAGCATCGTTGCGCCTTCGCTCATCGTTTGGCCGTAGTAGTCGCAAAGGCCGGCCAGGAGCCTGCCAAGCCTCAATGAATCATCGGGCGCCATGCTGTTCCCCTTCTGCGATGAATTTCGTTATCGCGTTGCTGATGTTCGTCGCCGCCTGCACGGTCTTGGCGCTATACCCTCCGCGCCCTGACGGCACGTCCGCCCGAGGCTCGAAAACCCCCCGCCAGCCGCGCTCTATCGACGTGAGGACAACCGCCTCCGGGTCGTGTCCGCGGGTGGCGAATTCGGCGAGGCGCTTCCCGATCTGCTCGGCAGCCACGTCAGTCAAAGGCGCGCGCAGCTTGGCGCGGGTTTCCTTGAAGGCTTGCCAGGTGGAGTCGGAAACGCCTGCAGGAACGAACGACGAGCGCGCAGCGCTTGGCGTAGGTTTGTCTTTTGCCTTTGGGGTTTGGGATAAGGAAGGGGATGGGGATGGGGATGGGGATGGGGTGGTGCTTTTGCTTGGCAATTGATGAGCATTTGCTGAGCAATTGCTGGAATCCATCATTTTGCGCAATGCAGCACGCGCCGCAGCGCCGTCCCTGGCGGCGCCGGCCCGCTTGCTGGAAATGGCGGCGTAACGCTCGATTTCCTCCTGAATCCGCTTGTTGTACCAGCCATCATCTAGACGCACGAAAAACCGATTCAGAACGTAGCGCAAGGACTCGACCTCATCCGCAGACCGGCAATTCGCCAGCCCGGCTGCCTCTTGTTCGTCCAGCGGAACCGGCGCCTTCTGATCCCAGCAGTACATAAGCAGCAGCAGGTAAATGCCGTGCTTTGCCGGAGTCAAGTGGCGCGTATCGCGCAGATAGTCGCCGGTGTATATCGGCATCGAAGCGAAGCTCATACGGCATTCCTCTGTTGTTTCATGCGGCGCCGGTACTGCTGCGACCGCGACAATTCGCCTTCGGGCGCCGGGATAGCAACGCCGTCCTCGGTAAACGTGACGCCGGGCCGCGAACACCGGCCGGCCTCTTTCATTCGCGTCTGATACTCCGGCGTGCAATCCTCGCAATGGCGCAGCTCGGTAGCCGGCGGCGCAAGGCGCGCGGCGTTATGCCAGGCGTGGAATTGCTGGAAACCATCGAAGCAGCGCGGCGCGTTTGGTAGGGCCATCTACTGCCTCACAGGTTTGCGGGAAGTGCTTTGCATCGCACGAATTTCCTAGCCTTCAGAATCGGCATCAGCGACCATTTGCCCATGCCCATACACATGCAGAGACAGCACGCGCCTGATGTAGTCGGACGGGGATCGGTCATCGTTCGACGCAAGGCGCTTCACTTCCGTCAAAAGATCGGAAGGAAGGCGCAGCGGGAACTGCTCGGTGCATTTGTCACCGGCGCGGTTTGCTGTTGCCATTCGTGCTGCCTTTGCCGTTCGTGCGGCGTTTACGGGGGGAAGGTTTGTCCAGAAAATCGGACAGTTGCTTGAGGTTGTTCCAAGTCGGATTACGCATTTCGCCGCGAGCGAATCGCACAAGCCAGTAATAGCTCATGCCAGTGTCGCGGGCGATTGACGCGACGCTGCGCTTCGCCATCTGCGCGCGGAGCAGTTCGGGAATGTCGGGGACCATGCCGCTATTTTGGCACTATATGGCCGCCGATGCAAGCCACGAATTGCCAAATCCCCCCGGTATACCATTACTGTGTCTAAAGATACAAAAAATAATGCCGGGAGTGGGGTAATGCAGAGGGATCTGGTTGTCGATATTGGAATCAGGATGCGGGCGCTAATGCAGGCCCGAGGACTGAACCGCGAACAGCTCTACAACGGCATCCGAGCAATGGGCGGCGACATTAGCGATGGCACCCTAGGCAGGCTAATGGGTGGCCGGGGCAATCCGACGCTCAGGGCAATATCGACCGTCGCGGAATACTTCGGGATGCAGACGTGGGAATTCCTCGCGACGGATTCGGAGATTGCGGCGACATTGGTGCGCATGAGCCAGCGGGTAGTGACCGCCCAAGCGTCAGACTTAAACTCGTTGATCCCTGGACGGCCATTACCGACACAGGCGCCGCCCAAGCGACGCAAAGCCGGCGGCAGCTAATCCAAGCGTGCGAGGCCCTACTGCTGGCGGCTAGGGACGGCCGCCTGGCCGGCATCATGTATGGCGCGATCCTCCAAGATGCGCCGACCATCGTTAACGTGATCGCGCCCCACCACGACACGAAGCACTTATTCGACGTGCTCACGGAACTCCTGCACGAAATCGGCCTCGGCCTCTGAAATCGGTATCAGTCATTACATCGACCTTTCGTCGGGTCGCGTATCTTTTGGCCTATTCGTGGCAATATATTGCTTGACAGGCCGGCCATAGATTGCCATACTCCGTCTCAGATTGATCGACACGGAGCAAGCAAATGGACAACGGATACGCAAGAGCGCAAGCGGCATACGACAGGCAAGAGCCGCCGTGCGTTATCGACGACGACACGCCGCCGGCCGTGACCGCCGACGACCTGATCATGTGGTTTGGCAACGACCGCGAACGGCAAGCGCAGCTGTTGCGCTACATGATCCGCGAATGCGATTTCACGGACCTTTCCGCCGATGACGTTCTGCAGATCATCACGGGCGAGCCGCACGCAAATCTGATGGTGCTGGCATGACCATCGAACAAGCGGCAACCATGGAAGGGCTGAGACAGCAGCGCGACGCTTTACTGCTTGAGATGCGCGTGATCTTCCGAACGTATGACGAACTGTCATCTTTGCACGGCGAAGATTTCTATTGGAAAGGTGCCGCATCCGTGCTGGCTGATGTGGCGCGCAATGCCGCGTCAAGGATCGAGCGATGATCCCGCGCCAAGACGAAGACCCGATCGGCGCGTGGCGCGGCATCGTGCTGGGCTGCGTTGCCGGCGCTTGGGTATGGATCGTGGTCTTTGCGTTCCTTGCCGCATTCAATTTCTAGGGGGATCAATGAGCAATATCGTTCCGTTCCAACAACAGCAGGCGCTTGCGGAGGCGTTTGTGAAAAGCGGCCTGTTCGGCGTCAAGACCGCCGACCAAGCGCTAGCCCTGATGGCGCTTTGCGAAGCCGAGGGAATGCATCCGGCAAAAGCGATTCAGGAATTCCATATTGTCCAGGGTCGGCCGGCAATGAAAGCCGACGCGATGCTGGCGCGCTTTCAAAAGGCCGGAGGATCGGTGCGGTGGGACCAATACACCGATACGGCAGTAACGGGCGTCTTTTCGCACCCACAGGGCGGCAGCGTCGCCGTGGCTTGGACTATTGAGCAGGCCAAGCGAATCGGCCTCGCCGGCAAAGAAAACTGGAAAAATTACCCGCGCGCCATGCTGCGCAGCCGGTGCATCAGCGAGGGCGTGCGCACCGTATATCCCGGCATCGCCACCGGCGTTTACACGGTCGAAGAAATGCAAGATATGACGCCTGCGCAAATGGTGCAGCTGGCGCCGCT
Source organism: Rhodospirillales bacterium (assembly GCA_028866335.1). The sequence goes on along the minus strand of JAGWIL010000078.1, from coordinate 2,173 downwards.
GCCGGCGCCTGCCGACGCTGCGCCGCCCGAACTTGTTGAAAAGGCCAAACGCGCCTCTTATGCCGGCGCCGAGGAATACGCGACGTTTTGGGGAATGATCCGCAAGGACGAACGCAAGGCGTTGGCGGCGCGACACGAAGATCTGAAGGCCGTCTCCAATATGCCCGACGACGCGCGGGCGGAACTGATGGCAACAGACACGGAGCTTAACCATGCCGATGAGTGACGTTGAGCGCCAACGTCTTTATTGGGTGTGGGCAGCAATGATACAAAGATGCACGAACCCGCGCGACAAAGGTTTCAAGAACTACGGTGGGCGCGGCATAACTGTTTGCGACAGGTGGCGCAATTCCTTTGCTGATTTCTTGCGGGATATGGGCGCCAGGGAGCCGCGCCAAGTGCTAGACAGGATTGACAATGACGCCGGCTATGCGCCGGAAAACTGCCGATGGGCAGATAGCGCCACGAGCAACGCGAACCGGCGCATTAGCAAGTTTGTTTTGGTAAATGGCAAGTCAATGTGTCTCAGGCACGCCTGCAAGGAGCTTGGCTTGACCTATCGACCAATTGCAAAGCGCTTAGCAAACGGATGGGATGCGCAAAAAGCGCTATCCGTTCCGCTTGGCGCGAAAGGAAACCGATTCAGGAGTAATAACAATGACACTGCAAACTGATCCGTCCTGGCTTCCGAATCGGCGAGGCAAATTGACGGCCTCGCGCATGAAAGACGCCGTTGCCTACCTGAAAAGCGGCAAAGAGTCCGAAGACCGCCGCAAATACAAAATCGAATTGGTCGCTGAGCGCATGAGCGATTACGCGGTAGACCACATCGTCACAAAGCCGATGCAGCGCGGCCTTGACTTTGAGGCGCCAGCGCGCAGCGAATACGAGGAACACACCGGCAATGTCGTTTCTGCCGCCGCCCTCGTTGACCATCCGACCATAGAACTTTTTGCCGCCACCCCGGACGGATTCATTCGGCATGACGGATTGCTGGAAATCAAAGTGCCATCAGTCCACAAATTCATTGAGTGGCGCATTGCCGGCGTCGTGCCCGATGAGCATATCCCGCAAATGCTCGCGCAGCTTTCATGCACAGATCGCACTTGGACTGATTTTGTCGGGTTCTGCCCTGAAATGCCGGAAGGCAGCCGCCTGTTTATTCGTCGCTTTGCGCCGGCCTTCGAGGAAATAGAGCGCATTGAAGTTGAAGCGCTGAAGTTCCTTGCGGAAGTGGACGCACTTTTTGACCTCGTAACGCAGGCCGCCGCATGAATTGGCGTAGCCCGAAACTGCTAGAGCGCGTGCGCAAATTGTCGATGCTGGACGATTTGCCGTGCTGCTGGCCGTTGCCGCATCAATGTGGTGGCCTAGTTGAAGGATCTCACAGCAACCAGATTCGGGATGGTCACGGTAGGAGTATCAAAGCGCACGATTTCCGCATTGCGTTTATTTGCCACAGCGCACACGCGGAACACGATCAAGGTAAGGAGCTTTCAAAACAAGAACGGCGCGAGGCTTGGGACGAGGCGCACAGAAAAAGTGTGGGGGTCATGTTTGAACGCGGGTTAATTCGCGTTGCCTAGCAGGAGAAACAGAGTGGGAGAAATGCAGAAATTCCAAGGAACGGTAACAGTCCGCGGCATCGTGCCGCATATGGAGGCGCGCGGCATCCTTTGCCCCGTAGCGCTGCGCGTGCGCATCAATGCAGACGGCGTGCGCGAGCTGGTCATGAGCAAAGATGGTTTGCCGGAGCCGGAAATGATGAGCGGCGCGATGCGCTACGTACTGCCGGGGGGCAAGCACGTCACGGCAGCGCAGGCGCGAGGCGAGGACAAGCGCGGCGATGAGTGGTGGAATTAATGCGCGGCGCCGTCATCCTCGCGGTATTCCTGTCCTCTTGCGCGTTCGTACGGGGCATGAGCGTCGGCCGGCGTGACGAAGTGCTGGCGCGCGTTGTCAAGGACGCGCAAGACGTGAATAGCTGCTATCCGTCCGCCGCGTATCGGCACGTCGAAAGCGGGTTCGTAGTTTGCTTTGGCCCACCGGGCGAAGCGAAATGAAAGAGCCGCAGTGCCGCGCGTGCATGCATCTGATTGGCGGGCAGTGCCAGCGGGATATGCCGGACGTTTCTACCGCAGGCTCGCGGATCATGCGACGCATTTGGGTTAAG
>JAGWIL010000481.1 GCA_028866335.1 Rhodospirillales bacterium | reverse complement strand
TTCCGATATTTACCCGCACCATTCGATGGGCTTGGCGTCGATTCAAACCTAACCTACGTCAATGCCACGGCCAATGTGCATCAGGGGCAGGGCCGCTCAACCTTGCCGCAAACCTCACCGCTCACCTTTAATGTGAACGAGATGTATCAAAAGGGACCGTTTAACCTTAATCTCTCCGAATCCTATGTTTCGCGGAACCTTTATTCGGTCGGCACCAATCCAAGCACGGATGTATTCAGCCAGCCGCGGTTCCGTGTTGATCTAAATCTTTCCTACGATGTCACGCCCCATGTTCAGCTTTTTTTCCAAGGCAGAAATCTTACCAACACTGTCCTGGAATTCACTCAAAGTTCGTCGACTCAATTCCCAATTCAACGTGAATATTACGGGCAGGACTTTTTATTCGGCGTGCATTATCACCTCTGAATCATTATTTTCATGACGGCAGTGGCTGGCTGGCGTATGATTTCTACAAATCGCGAGGAATCATATGTCCGGCTACGCCACGCATGTGGTCAGCAACCAGCCCCCGCCATTGGAAAATTTCGATGCCTGGGGGTCAGATGTACCGCTACGGGAAGCGGTGGCGGCTTTTGGCGCGGAATGGGCAGAGCCACGCCTGGTTGCCTGTGGCGTCCGCGTTGGTTCGGCACATATCCAGGCGCTGGCGCGGCTGGCTAACCGCTTCATCCCCGAACTACATACACACGACCGCTACGGTAACCGCATAGATGAGGTGGCGTTCCACCCGGCATGGCACAGTTTATCGGCGCTGTTGCGCGCTGATGAGGTTCACGCTCTGGGCTGGGTCGAGCCTCGTGCTGGCGCCCATGTCGCGCGGGCCGCTTTGTCTTATCTATGGGCCCAGGGCGAGGCTGGGGTGGGTTGCCCGGCAGCGATGAGCTTTGCCTCCCTTGCCGCGTTGGGCCATGCGCCGGATGTGCTGGCCAGCTTTAGAGCGCAAATTCTTTCTCCGCTTTACGACCCCCGCCCCGTTCCACCCCAGCAGAAACCGGCCCTCATTGTCGCCATGGCGATGACTGAAAAGCAGGGCGGCACAGACCTACGCCAGATTACCACGGAAGCTGTGCCCATTGGCGGCGGCCGATATGCGCTCACCGGCCATAAATGGTTCTTCTCTGTACCAATGGCGGATTTGTTCCTCACCCTGGCTAGTACGCCCGCAGGCCCTACCTGCTTCCTGGCTCAGGGCTGGCGCGATGATGGCAACCGCAATCAGCTATTGATTCAGCGCCTGAAGGATAAATGCGGCAATCGCTCCAACGCCTCCTCAGAGGTTGAATTCCGTGGGCTTGAAGCGCGGATTATTGGAGAGGAAGGTCGCGGCATTGCCACCATCCTGGAGATGGCCCATCTCA
>JAGWIL010000077.1 GCA_028866335.1 Rhodospirillales bacterium | reverse complement strand
AGGTGCAAGCCCCGGAAGGGTTGGTGGACGAGCAGGCCGTGTCGGATATCAGCAACTCCATTGGCGCGCTGGTGCGCAGCGTGAGCGCCGAGCGGTCCTCCAGCGTGGGTCGCCCAGGCATCACCATTGAGGATATCGTGCGCGAGGAGGTGAAGCCGGTGCTGAAAGCCTGGCTGGACACGCATCTGCCAACCCTGGTTGAGCGCGTGGTACGCGCTGAGATCAACCGCGTGATGGACCGCGCGCAGGGCTAACTGATTTTTCCATGAATGGCGCGCCCGGCTCCGGGCGCGGAGGTTTTTGTGACGACACTGGATAAGAATTTTGAGCCGGCCTCGGCTGAGGCCCGGCTTTATGCCGGTTGGGAAGCCTCCGGCGCTTTCGCGGCGCGGCCGGAAAGCAACGCTGAACCCTACACCATCATGATCCCGCCGCCGAACGTAACCGGCAGCCTGCATGTGGGCCATGCGCTCACGATGACTCTGCAGGACATCCTCGTTCGCTACCGGCGGATGCAGGGGCGCGACGTGCTCTGGCAGCCGGGCACGGACCATGCGGGCATCGCCACGCAAATGGTGGTGGAGCGCCTGCTGGATAAGGAAGGTGTCACCCGCAAGCGGCTCGGCCGGGAAACCTTCCTCTCTCGCGTGTGGCAATGGAAGGCTGAGTCCGGCGGCACGATCACCCGCCAGCTTCGCCGCCTTGGCACCACGCCGGATTGGGCGCGTGAGCGTTTCACCATGGATGAAGGGCTTTCCGTCGCGGTACGCGAGGTTTTCGTGCGGCTGTTCGAGGAAGGGCTGATCTACCAGGACAAGCGCCTGGTGAACTGGGACACCCAGTTGCAGACCGCGATCTCGGATCTTGAGGTGGAGAGCCGCGAAACCAAAGGCAATATGTGGCATATCCGCTATCCCGTCGAGGGCGGCGAAGAGATTGTGGTTGCCACCACCAGGCCCGAGACAATGCTGGCGGACACCGCCGTGGCGGTGCATCCCGAGAACGAAAACTACAAGCACCTCATTGGCCGGCATGTGATCCTGCCGCTCACGGCGCGGCGCATCCCGATCATCGCCGATGAATATGCCGACCCTGAAAAGGGCACGGGTGCCGTAAAAATCACCCCGGCGCATGATTTTAACGATTTTGAGGTGGGCAAGCGCCACAACCTGGCCATGCCCTCAATGCTGGACCGCCAAGGTCGCATCACTTTGGCCGAGCTGGGCGAGATGCCGGAATTTGTGCGCTCGCTGGAAGGCCAGGACCGTTTCGCCGCGCGCAAGCTCATCGTGGCGGAACTTGAAGCCCGCGAGCAACTGGTCGAGGTGAAACTCCACCAGAACATGGTGCCGTATGGCGACCGCTCTGGCACGGTGATTGAGCCGTATCTCACCACGCAATGGTATTGTAACGCGCATGTGCTGGCCCAGCCTGCTATAAAAGCCGTGGAGGAAGGCCGCACCAAATTCGTGCCCCAGCAATGGGAGAACACCTTCTTCGCCTGGATGCGCGACATCCAGCCCTGGTGCATTTCCCGTCAGCTCTGGTGGGGCCACCGCATTCCCGCCTGGTACGACGAAACTGGCAATGTGTACGTCGCCCGCACGGCGGAAGAAGCCCAGGCCAAGGCGGGCGGTGCCGCGCTCACGCAGGATGAGGACGTGCTGGACACATGGTTCTCCTCCGCCCTCTGGCCGTTCTCCACACTCGGCTGGCCGGAGCAAACGCCGGAATTGGCCAAATACTACCCCACCGATACGCTGGTGACGGGGTTTGACATCATCTTTTTCTGGGTCGCCCGGATGATGATGATGGGCCTGCATTTCATGGGCGATGTCCCCTTCCGCACCATCTACATCCACGGCCTGGTGCGGGACGAAAAGGGCCAGAAAATGTCCAAATCCAAGGGCAATGTGCTGGACCCTCTCACCCTTATCGACAAATTCGGCACGGACGCGCTGCGCTACTCCGTGGCGGCTGCCGCAGGGCAGGGGCGGGATGTGAAGCTCGGCGATAAAATCGTCGAAACCAACCGCGCCTTCATCACCAAAATCTGGAACGCCGCGCGGTTTCTGGAAATGAACGGGGTGAAGCCGAACCCAGCCTTCAAACCGGAAAACGCGACGCTGCCGCTGTGCCGGTGGATTCTTGGCCGTGCCAACGAGGCAATAACCGCCGCCACCACGGGGCTGGATGCCTTCCGCCCGAACGATTACGCCAGCGCCTGCTACCGCTTCGCCTGGGGCGATTTCTGCGACTGGTTCATCGAACTCGCCAAACCGGGCTTCACCAGCGAGGCTGACGCGCCGGAAATCCGCGACACCGCCGCCTATGTTCTGGGCGTGCTGTTGCGGCTGATGCACCCGGTCATCCCCTATGTCACGGAAGATTTGTGGGACCATTTCGGTTACGGCGAAGCCTATTCCCTCATCTCCGCGCATTGGCCGGAGCCTATCGCGGTAACGGCGGCGGAGGATGCTTCAGCGGAGCTGAACTGGCTTGTCAGCCTGGTTTCCGAAATTCGCACCGTGCGGTCAGAAATGAACGTCCCGCCTTCGCAGAAATCGCCGGTATTTTTGCAGGACGCGAAGCCAGAAACGCTTTCCCGCGCGCAAAGCTGGTTCGAGGCGATTTCGCGCATGGCCCGCGCGTCGGAAATCGGCCCGCTCACCGGCCCGGTGCCAAAAAACGCCGCCCAGGCGGTGCTGAACGAGGCGACGATCATTCTGCCGTTGGAAGGGCTGATCGACCTGGAGGCCGAGAAAAAACGCCTCGCCACCACGCTCGCCAAGGCGGAAGCCGAGCTTGCGAAAGTGCAGGCAAAGCTCGCCAACGCGGATTTCACCGCCCGCGCGCCGGAAGCGGTGCTTGAAGAACACCGCGAGCGCGCGCAGAGTTTCACCAACGAGGCACAACGCCTCCGCGCCGCTTTAGGGAGGCTTGCATGACCATCCGCCCCGTTCATCCCGCGGAAAAAGCAAAATGGCTGCCGCTTTGGCAGGGTTATTTGCGGTTTTACGAACACGACCTGCCAGCAGACGTCACCGATACGCTATGGGCGCGATTTTTTGATGCGGCCGAGCCGGTGCACGCTCTGGTGGCGGAGGAAAACGGTGAATTGCTGGGGCTGGTGCATTACATCTTCCACCGCAATACCTGGATGGCGAGTGATGTCTGCTATCTGGAAGATTTATTCACCGCCGAGGCCGCGCGGGGCAAAGGCGTTGGCCGCGCTTTGATCGAGGCGGTTTATGAGCGTGCGCGCGCGGCGGGCAGCGAGCGGGTTTACTGGCTTACGCATGAAACCAACAAAACCGCCCAGGCGCTTTACGATAAAGTGGCGGAAAAGCCGGGCTTCATTCAATATCGCAAGCAAATTTAAGGTTCCGGTGCGGGATGAATAATTTCTCCATTTTGTTGTTGTTGGGTCTCGCCGCCACGCTTGAAGCGGGTGGCGACGCCCTGGCCCGCACGGCCCTGCACGCCCATGCCATGCCAATGCGGATTGGGTTTTTTGCTGCCGCCGCCGTGGTGCTTTTCATTTATGGCGTTACGGTCAATTTGCCGCCATGGGATTTCGGGCGGCTGCTCGGCGTTTATGTGGCGCTGTTTTTCGTGGTGGCGCAGATCATCAATCTGTTCGCCTTCGGCACACGCCCCAGCCTGCCGATTATCGCTGGCGGCGCGCTCATCCTGGCGGGCGGAATGTTGATGACCTTCTGGAAAGCCTAACTCAGCCCTCCAGCCCATAGGTCACCAGCACGCGGCTCATCCAATCCAGGATCGCATCACCTTCCGCCAGTAACGGTGTTGAGGACATTAGCCGGCCCCATTGCAGCGCGCCAAACACGATATGGTCCGCCCAGTTGGGTGTGTCTCCCGCCATAAAACGCTGCCCGCCCAGCAAACGGCGCAGCGGCCGCAGCGCCATTTGCAACGCCTCCAGCGCCGCGGGCCGCTTGGCTTCAATCTCTTCCAGGCTACGTTTGAACATCGCCTCACGCGTGGTGCGGAAATAAGCCTGGTCCTTGGGCGCGATGCGACGGTAAACATCCACCACCACAACCCGCGCGATGGCCGGGTGCAGCGCTGTCTCTGTCCATTCCTTCACGAACATGGTCAGAGCACGCGCGGGGGCGTCGCCAAAAAGCGATTCCTCATTCGGGTAGGTGCGTTCCAGATAATCGGCGATGATCTGGCTGTCTGAGACAATATTGGCGCCATCCTGCAAAACCGGCACCTTCTCCTGGCCGGAGGCGGCAAGCGCCTCCTTCTCGGTAAAATGCCAGGGTATTGTTTCATATTTCAGGTTTTTATGCGCCAGCGCCAGCTTCACGCGCCAGCAATAAGGGCTGAAGCGCGTGCCATCTGCCGCCGTCAGATCGTAAAGCTGCCGGGTCATTTTGCCGTCTGGCCGAAGAGCACTTTTTTGGCGTCTTCTGATACGGTGGGCGCGCTGTTCACCTCAGCCGCTTTCGCATAAGCGCGCTGCACGGCAGGGCGGGCGGCCATGCGCTGAAACCAGGCTTGCAAATTCGGGAAATCCTCAAGCCTCTGCTGCTGGCGTTCATACGGCACAATCCAGGGGTAGCTCGCCATATCCGCGATGGAATAGTCTCCGGCGATATACTCCTTGCCTTCAAGTTGCTTGTTCAGCACACCATAGAGGCGGTTTGTTTCCTTTACATACCGCTCCATCGCATAAGGAATACGCTCCGGCGCATATTGCACGAAATGGTGGTTCTGCCCGGCCATTGGCCCCAGCCCGCCCATCTGCCAATACAGCCATTGCAGAACATTGAAGCGTGCGCGTGGTTCTTTGGGTAAAAACTTGCCGGTCTTGTCCGCCAGATATTCCAGAATCGCACCGCTTTCAAAAACCCCCAGCGGCGCGCCGCCATCTGCAGGGGCCATGTCACGAATGGCGGGGATGCGGTTATTCGGGGCGAATTTCAGAAATTCCGGGTTGAACTGGTCGCCCTTGGAAATATTCACCGGGAAGATTTTATAATCCAGCCCGGCTTCTTCCAGAAAGATGGAGACTTTGTGGCCGTTCGGGGTGGTCCAGTAATAAAGCTCGATCATTTTAAATTCCTTCAGGCCAGCGCTTTGGAAGCCATTTCATACGTATTGTGGCTGAGATGCTCGCGCGCGACGATGCGTTCAAGCTCAGCCTTCATCAATTCTTGCCTGTCCGCGTCAAACCGCCGCCACAGGCCAAGGGCGGTTACCAGCCGTGCCGCGATTTGCGGGTTGGTTTCATCCAGCCTTAGCACGAAATCCGCCAGCAATTTATAGCCTGCGCCAGAAGCATCGTGGAATTTTGCCGGGTTGGCGGTAAACGCGCCGATAAGTGCGCGCACCCGATTGGGGTTACGTAAGTCCATGGCTTTATGGGTGGAAAGTTCCTGCACCCGCGCCAGCGTATCTCCTGCGTTGCTGCGCGCCTGCACGCTGAACCATTTATCCAGCACCAGCGGCGTGCCCGCCCATTGGCGGTAGAAGGCTTCCAGCGCGTCCTCCCGCGCGGGGCCGGGCTCGTCGGTCAAATTCGCCAGCGCGGCGAGCTTGGTTGTCATGCCCTTTGCGTCAGCAAATTGCGCTGCCGCCAGAGCGGTATCACCTGCGGCGGTAAGGTAGCCCAGTGCCGTGTTGCGCAAGGCTCTGGCGCCCATGGCAGCACCCGAAACATCTTCCGCCGCATAGCCGCCAAACGCCTCGTAAGCCGCCTGAAACTCTGCCCGCAGCGCCTGGCCCAGCGCCTGGCGCGCCGCCTGCCGTATGGCATGGATGGCTGTGGGGTCTACAGGCTTCATCTCATCCGCCAGCAGGGATTCCATCGGCAGCACCAGCGCCTCGGCGGCAAAGGCGGGGTCTTGCGCGGCATCGCGCAGCGTGGCGGCAATAGCCTCCTTCAACCCTTCATCCAGCGTAAAACCATGCCCGGCCTGGTGGGTTGCAACAGCTTCCAGCAGCACGGTGGTGGCATATTGCTGCAAAGCATCCCAGCGGTTGAACAAGTCGGAATCATGCGCCGCCAAAAACGCCAGGCGCTCCCGGCTTTGGCCTTTCAGCTTTACGGGTGCAGAGAAATGCCGGAACAGCGAAACCGCCTCGGGCTTGTGCGGCAGGGTAAAGCTGAAGCTCTGCTCAGCCTCGCGCAGCAGCAAGGTTTGCGCGTGCATGTCCTGCCCCGCCTCATCCAGCAGCCCGATGGAAACCGGGATCAGCAGCGGCTGCTTCTCGGGCTGGCCGGGGGTGGGGGCAGTGTGCTGGCGCAAAGTAAGCGTGAAGGTTTTCGCCGCTTCGTCCCACGCCTCAGCGAATGTAATGTCCGGCGTGCCCGCCTGGCCATACCACAGCATCAACTGCTTCAGGTCGATATCGGTGACCGATTGCATCGCCGCCCAGAAATCCTCCACCGTGGCGGCGGAATTGTCGTTCTTGGCGATATATTCATCCATGCCTTTGCGGAAGGCTTCGCGCCCGATGATGGTGCGATACATCCGCACCAGCTCAGCACCTTTTTCATAAATGGTGGTGGTGTAGAAATTATTAATCTCGAGATAGCTGGCCGGCCGCACAGGGTGGGCGAGCGGCCCGGCATCGTCCCGGAACTGGGTAGCGCGCAGCAGCCGAACGTCCGCGATGCGTTTCACCGCCGCTGAAAACTGGTCGGACATATATTCCTGGTCTCGGAAAACCGTAAGCCCTTCCTTCAAAGAAAGCTGAAACCAGTCCCGGCAGGTCACGCGGTCGCCAGTCCAGTTGTGGAAATATTCATGCGCGATTACGCGCTCCACATTCTGGAAATCCGTGTCGGTCGCGGTTTGGGCATCCGCCAGTACATAGGCAGTGTTGAAGATGTTCAGGCCCTTATTCTCCATGGCGCCGGCGTTGAAGTCCGACACCGCGGCGATGTTGAAGATGTCGAGGTCATATTCGAGGCCGAACACCTCCTCGTCCCATTTCATCGAGCGTTTCAGGGAGTCCATGGCGTGGCCGCAGCGTGCCTCGTCCCCGCGCTCTACCCAGATGCCAAGCTCAACCTTCCGGCCGGAGGCGGTGGTGAATTCGTCCTTCAGCGCCACCAGATCCGCCGCCACCAA
>JAGWIL010000076.1 GCA_028866335.1 Rhodospirillales bacterium | reverse complement strand
ATGAGCCGGGTGGAGATCGCGCCTGACCCCATTTTCACAGGCCTGCCCGCCGCCTGGCCTTGCCTGCAATGGCATGGGGCGGAGGTGCAACGCCTGCCGCAAGGCGCTGAGCTTCTGGCAAGCTCACCTGCCTGCGCCATTCAGGCGCAACGCTGGGGCCGCTTTGCCTACGGGTTACAATTCCACATGGAGCTTACCCAAACCACAACTGCTGAATGGGGTGCGCTGCCGGAGTATAAAAAAGCGCTGGAGCGTGTGCGCGGCCCTGGCGCGCTAGATACGCTGGCGGCGGAGGTGGATGCCGAGTTTTCCGGACTCTACGCCGCGGGGCAAACAGTATTCGGCAATTTTCTAAACATCGCGGCTCAGGCTTTAGCTCCGGCCTGAAAATCCGGTGGCGTCTGCCTACCTTTGGTAACGCCAGATTTTCACCCGTGCTTTGCCATGCGCGCGCTCGGTCAGAACCTCAGCCACATCCAGCATCTCGCTCGGCCCGAGCTCGGCCACAATCACCGCCCCAGGGGCAATCCAGCCCTTCGCCCCCAGTGCCTCTAAGGCAGGGGTTAGCAGCGCTTTTCCATAAGGCGGGTCCAGAAACACCAGGTCATGCGGTGAACCAGCGGGCGGATTCAGCGCATCAGCGGCGACGACCCGCGCGGCCTCTGCTTTGCATGCGGCGATATTGGTTTTCAAAACCGCCAGTGCAGGGCTGGAAACTTCAATAAACGTCGCCGTTGCCGCCCCGCGTGAAAGTGCTTCCAGCCCATAGGCGCCGGTGCCTGCAAACACATCCAGCACTTTCGCATTTTGCAATTCGCACCACGGCGCATGGGCCAGAATGTCAAACACCGCCTGGCGCGCGCGGATATTCGTCGGCCGTGTGTCCAGCCCCTCAGGTACCGCCAAGGCGCGGCCCTTCCAGCGCCCGGCGATGATCTTCACTTCGCCAATCCGGGCACCTGTTCGCGCAAAATCTTGCCGTTCACCTCTTCCGCCGCCCCGCGCGGCAGTGTGCCAAGCTGAAACGGCCCGTACGCCACGCGGATAAGCCGTGTCACTGGTAGTTCCAGTGCCTCCATCACCCGGCGGATCTCGCGGTTCTTGCCCTCACGCAGGCTCATGGAAAGCCAGGTGTTGGACCGCTGCACAGAATCAATCGCGGCTTCGATGGGCCCGTATTTCACCCGCTCCACCACCAGCCCATCGGCCAGGCGTTTAATCTTGTCCTGGGAAACCCCTCCATGCACGCGCACGCGATAGCGGCGCAGCCAGCCGGTCGCGGGGAGTTCAAGCTGGCGAGAGAGCGCGCCGTCATTGGTCAGCAGCAACAACCCCTCGGAGGTTAAATCCAACCGCCCGATGGAGATGAGGCGCGGCAGGCCGGGCGGCAGTTTCTCAAAAACCGTGGGCCGGCCTTCGGGGTCTTTATGCGTGGTCACCAGTCCTTCCGGCTTGTGATAGCGGAACAGGCGGGTGCGCTCCGGCTCATTTACCGGCTTGCCATCCACCAGCACCATATCGCCTTTTTTCACGAACACCGCCGGGTGGCTCACGGGCGCGTTGTTCATCCGCACGCGCCCGGCCTCGATCATCACCTCCGCGTCCCGGCGGGATGCCACGCCCGCGCGGGAGAGGAATTTGGCAATGCGCTCGCCGCGCTCAGGGTTTTCTTCACTCATGGCAGGCGGCCAGAAAGGTGCGGTAGAGGGCGGCATCGCCCGCATCCACCAGATATTCCGGGTGCCACTGCACGCCGATACAGAATTTCATCGTAGGGTCCTCAATGCCTTCAATCACGCCATCAGGTGCCAGGGCATTCACCACACCCCGCCCGGCGGATTTCACCGCCTGGTGGTGGGAGGTGTTCACCTGCATCGCCGGGCCAACAATCTCAAACAGCCTGGTGCCGGGCAAAATCTCCACGCCATGGCCTGCCTCGTAATGGCTGGTTTTCTGTTCATGCTCCAGCGCGTTTGGAATCGCATCCGGAATATGCTGGTGCAGCGTGCCGCCCAAAGCCACCGCGAGCAGTTGCTGCCCGCCACAAATGCCAAGCACGGGCATGTTGCGGGCCATCGCCCCCCGCAGATAAGCCAGCTCGGCGGTGGTGCGCTCTGCCTTCAGCGCCACGGTTTTGTGGGTCTCGGTATCGCCATAGAGGGCTGGGTCCACATCAAACGCCCCGCCGGTCACAATCAGCCCGTCCAGCCGGTCCAGATAATCCTCCGCCAGCTCCGCATCGTGCGGCAGCGCCACCGCCAGCCCGCCGCACGCGGCCACAACCTCGGTGTAATTCTGGCGCAGCGCGTACCAGGGATATTTAGACCAGCCACCGGCGGGTTCCGCATCAAGTGTCAGGCCGATCAAGGGGCGTTTTTTCATGCCCTCACCTAGACCTTGCCGTGGGGTTGAGGCAAATTTCACTCCTATGAGTAAGGCCATGCAAATCGCCCTGGACGAAGCGCGCCGTGCCGCCGAGGCGGGTGAAGTGCCGGTGGGCGCTGTCGTCACGGACGCTTCTGGCGCGATGCTGGCCGTGGCCGCCAACCAGGTGGAAGCCGGGCAGAACCCCACCGCCCATGCGGAATTTCTGGCGCTCTCCGCCGCCCGCGCCGCCAGGGGAAGCAAATATCTGGCTGATTGCACACTTACGGTGACGCTTGAACCCTGCGCCTTTTGCGCCGGGGCGATTGCGGCGTTGCGCGTGGGCAGGCTGGTGTTCGGCGCGTATGACCCCAAAACCGGCGCTGTGGAACATGGGCCGCGTCTGTTCACCCAACCCACCACACACCACAAGCCGGAGGTGATCGGCGGCGTGCGGGAGCAGGAAAGTGCAGCGCTGCTGCGGGAGTTTTTTGAGACCCGGCGCGATGCCTGACTTCACGCGCGAAGCAGCGCTTGGCGGGCGTGTGGCCGGGGTGGACGAAGTCGGGCGCGGCCCCTTGGCCGGGCCGGTGCTAGCGGCGGCGGTGGTGTTGCCCATGGGCTTATCGGCCCAGCTTGCCGCGATGCTGGATGATTCGAAAAAGCTCAGCCCGAGGAAGCGCGCGGCGGCCTTGCTGGCGCTGCGGGCTTCTGGAGCGGAAATTGGGGTGGGGGCGGCTTCGGTGGAAGAAATTTACAAGCTCAACATCCTGCACGCCTCGTTTCTGGCGATGCGCCGGGCGATTGCGGCGCTGCCTTTGCCGCCGGATCATGTGCTGGTGGATGGCAACAAGAAGCCCAGCATCACCATTCCCTGCACAACACTTATCGGGGGGGACGGCTTGAGCCTTTCCATCGCCGCGGCTTCAATTGTTGCCAAGGAACTTCGGGACAAGCTGATGCGGCAATTGGGCGCGCGCTATCCGAATTATGGCTGGGCAAGCAATGCGGGCTATGCTGCGGCCATTCACCGCGCGGCGATTCTGGAACACGGGCCAAGCCCGCATCACCGGCGCGGCTTCGGGCCGTTACTGTAGAAGGCTGCAGATTTTGAAACCGATTCAGGCGGTTCCAACACGGCGTAGTAACCGGATCATATGCCAGACCAATATAAATGTCGCGGCAACCCCAAAAGCCGTCAAAGCAAAATGAATGAACTGAGCAGGCTCTTTTCGTGATTCAAAACTCAACCCACCCAACGCGCCAAGCGCAACATAACCCAGTAATGGCGGTATCGCCGCCAGCGTGCCGAGCATATAATCGCGTTTACTGATACCTGACAGGCTGAGCGCATAAGACGTGATGGAAAACGGCATAATGGGAGAGACGCGTAACAGCGCCACCATCCGCCACCCATCGGCGATCAGCGCTTTATCCATCCGTTCAAGCCAGCCGTGATGGCGCAGCCAGGCGGTAATACGCGGCCTGAGCGCGGAACGGCAGATAAGAAAAGCACAGAATGCGCCAAGCAAAATTCCGGCGCCGCTGTAAATCGTTCCCATTATGGTTCCGAAGATTGCGCCGCCAGCTACGCCCAGCAGCGCGCCCGGCACAATGCCGATAAGGGACAGAACCAAGACGGCGGCCGTGAAAATCACCCCGTTCGTGAAGCTCGCCGTTGGCAGCCGGTGCGCCATTTCTGCTAGGAGGCTCCCGATATATGGCCGTGCGGCCAAGCTTGCACCTGTGCAGAGCAATATCGCCAGCCCAGCAAGGATGGTAAATCTACGAAGCATCGGAGAATAAATCGGAACGCTTTAGGTTCCACTTGGCCAGGCGGTAATCCAGTGCCGTTCGCAACACGCCCAGGCCGTAAACCATGGAGCGCCTGAAATTGATGGATGAAGCTTCGGCAAAATATTTGGTCGGACAGGAAATTTCACCAATGGCGGCACCCGCTTTAGCCGCCAGGGCGAGCATCTGGTTATCGAAAACGAAATCATCAGAACAACGCTCCAGCGGCAGCGCACGGAGAGTATCAGCACTCCAGGCACGGTATCCTGTGTGATATTCAGAAAGCTTCAGGCCAAGCAGGATATTCTCAACAAAGGTCAATATCCGGTTCGCTACATATTTATAAAGCGGCATCCCACCTTTCAACGCACCGGTGCCAAGAATACGCGAAGCCAGCACAACAGAATAATGGCCGGACGTAATCATGGCCGCCATGGCGATAATCAGCTTGGGAGAATATTGGTAATCAGGATGCACCATGATCACAATATCCGCGCCCAGCCGCAGCGCTTCGGCATAGCAGGTTTTCTGGTTCGCCCCGTAGCCGCGGTTTTTTTCATGGACAAGCGTGTGTATGCCCAGGCTGCGCGAGATCGCAGCAGTATCGTCGTTGGAGGCATCGTCCGTCAGAATAACGTGGTCCACGATTCCGGCTGGAATTTCGGCGAATGTGCGTTCCAGCGTGCGGGCAGCATTATAGGCCGGCAGCACAACGACAATTTTATGCTCAGCCAGCATAAAACCGTGCCAGGCCGAGATATTGCCATATATTGCCGCCGCGTGATTTCATATGAGCCATATTGCCTGCAATTGATAAAGCACAGTACACGTCTCCCTGTGGTTTTACGCTAGCTGATGCTCAGTTTTTCCGTCAATATCATTTATTTGACCAATTTATAGTGCCTTCGCATGATTCAAGTTTTATCGGGAAAGCGATTTAAATGGCCATGAGGCGCAACCGTAAAATGCTGCTCTGGGCAGCCGGTGCTTTGGGTTTGATTCTGTTTTATTATCAAATTTTCGTTATAGAACCAGTTAACTCAGATACCGCGAATGCGATGCTTGCCGCACAGGATATGGTCAGCGGAAACTGGCGGTTGCATGGTTGGTTCATGGCGCCGGATAATTATCTGGGGCTGGACGAAATATCCTACGCATTCATATGGCGTATCACGCATAACGCGTGTCTGGCATTGCGGCTTGTGCCGGTTCTGCAATGGTCAGGCTTGGCCGTTCTGGCGGTTTATCTTGCAAGCAGGCGTGAGTTTTCATTCCAATCCATGTCTATTCTGGCAGCAACTTTGCTGATTCCGGTTTTTGGTCCGTTTACGGAACATTTATATTTCCAGGCACCGTTTCATGTCCCCACCACAATCTTCATGATCCTGACGGTGATGTTGTGCGGCAAATTATTCAAAGCCGGACGGCTGCATTGGTTATGGGCAGGCCTGTTTGCCTTTGTTGTCATCGACGCATCCTTTTCGGATCCGTTCTTTCAATTAATCCTTACGTTTCCGCTGCTGCTGGCGTTATGGCTTTGCAAACTCCCTTCATATAAGCGGATTATTTTTCTCTATCTCGCCTGCGTCGCTATCGGGATGGGCCTGTTGCGGCTCAATCTTGTAACAGGTGGCTTCACCCAGCCGGCATCCAACATCCCGGCTTTGGTTAGGCCAGAGGCCATTCCTGGCGAAATTTACAGGGCAATGTTTCTCTGGCTGGTAACGCTGGGCTGTCTTCCCTCCGGCCAATCGCTCTGGCTGATGCTTCTCACCGGGCTTCGTATCCCGCTCGTTGCCTTGTTGATATCTTCGGTATCTCAATGCGTGCGCAATTTTCGTAAACTAGAATTTATGGATCTCTGTTTATTGCTCATCGTTGCTACGAATATTTGTTCTGTTGTTTTTATACAGCCAAGATCGGGAATATCCGCTGCGCGCTACCTTCTGCCCGCCTGGGTATGCGCATCAATACTTGCCGCCAAATTCACCCGTAAAGATACCATAATTGCTGGTTACAGCCTCACCGTCTGCGTTCTGGCCTTAGGTGCGTGCTTGGTAAAATTAGCGCAGTTACCCGAAAATTCCGTTCATTTTCTTGCCGGAGATGGCGGTTACGTTGCCGCACTTGAAGCGCATGGGCTTACCCGCGGCTATGCCGGATATTGGCAGGCTTCAGACACAACGCTGGCCACCGGCGGCAAAATCAAAGTTGCGGCCATTATTCAGGACCGTCATGGTAATTTAAGCGCATATGACTGGTTCGCAAAACAAAGCTGGTATGAAGGCAATATAACCAGCACCCGGTTTTTTGTCAGCACGTCCGCAGCCGCGGAGTGGCCAAAACCCAATTCCATAATCGCCATGTTTGGTAAACCAGACGATATTTTCATCGTTCACGGCGTCAAGAACGAGGCAACTGACCGTAAGGCGGGCGACATTATAACCTATGTCTATAACCGCGCACAGCCTGGGGCCAGATAATCAAACTCTGCTCACTGCTGTGCCCCGCCTGAAACCGGTTGCTGCATAAGCTGGCTGGCGGAGGGTGCCGCCGGGCCGGGCAGCGGCTGAATTTTCGGCCGGTATTGCGCGGGCAAAAAGCCCACAACCCAAACCGCCCCTTGCTGGGCCAGCGGCAAAAACCGCGCATTCGCAACCGGGGCGGGCCAGGCGGAGGAGGGTTCAGCCAGGCCAATCGCGATATAGGCCAGAAACACCAGCACGGCCCCGCGCGCGGCGCCGAACACGATGCCCAGCGAATGGTCCAGCCCGGAAAGCGGTGAATCGCGCACCAGCCCGCCGATCAACCCGCTGATGAGGCTGAGCACGATCAGAACCACCAAAAACACCACCGCCATGGCGCCATAAATGGCAAAATGCGCGAGATGCTTGGGCAATAGCGACACGATATACGGCTCAACCAGGCCGTAATAGCGCAGGCAGGCGAGCAGCGCGCC
>JAGWIL010000075.1 GCA_028866335.1 Rhodospirillales bacterium | reverse complement strand
CGGCCTGATATGTGCTAATGCCCCGGTCCATGCGTCAGTACCTGGAATTCGAAAAGCCCGTCGCCGAGCTTGAGAGCAAGATCGAGGATTTGCGGCAGATGACCGCCGCCCCCGGCGAGATCAACATCGCCGAGGAGGTGGCCAGGCTTTCCGCCAAGGCTGATGCGCAGCTTAAAGCCATCTACGCCAAGCTGAGCCCCTGGCAGAAAACGCAAGTTGCCCGCCATGCGGAGCGGCCGAAGGCGCTGGGCGTTATCGCTGCGCTGATCGAGGATTTTACCCCGCTGGCGGGGGACCGTGCCTATGCCGATGATGCGGCCATTGTGGGCGGCATGGGCCGCTTCCGGGGCCGGGCGGTGATGGTGATCGGCACTGAAAAGGGGACGGATACCGAAACCCGCTTGAAGCATAATTTCGGCATGGCCAAGCCCGAGGGCTACCGCAAGGCGCGCCGGCTGATGGAGCTGGCGGGGCGCTTCAACCTGCCGATTCTTACCTTCGTGGATACGTCCGGTGCGTTTCCAGGCATTGAGGCCGAGGCGCGGGGCCAGGCAGAGGCGATCGCGCGCGGGGTTGAAGCGTGTTTGGATGCGCCGGTGCCGTTGGTGGCGACCATTATCGGCGAGGGCGGCTCTGGCGGGGCGATTGCGCTGGCGGCGGGCAATGCGGTGCTGATGTATGAGCACGCGATTTATTCGGTGATCTCACCGGAAGGCTGTGCCTCGATTTTGTGGCGCGACGCGGCCCAGGCCCCGGTTGCGGCGGAAGCCATGCGCATTACCGCGCAGGATTTGAAAAAATTAGGGCTGATTGACGAGATTGTGCCCGAGCCGATGGGTGGTGCCCACCGGAACCCTGAAGTGGCGCTGGCAGCACTTGGCGATGCGGTGGAAAAGGCGCTGGAGCCGCTGCTGGGGCAAAGGCCCGAGGCGCTGAAGATGAAGCGCCGGGAGAAGTTCTTGGCGATGGGCAAGCTGGGGCTATAGAGGCTATTCGATAAGTCTACTGTGGAGGCCGCCAAAGCACGATTTTCTGCGCTCCGGTGCTCACGTACTTTAAGTACGCTCCGCTCCGGTGCTCAAAAATCATACTCTGGCGACTCACCACAGCGACTTCTCAAACAACCTCTACTTATCGTGGCCGCCGGGTGAGCAGGCTGAGCCATGCCACCAGGCCCAAAGCGGCGCCGATGATGCCTTGCGTGCCGTTGAAATTTACCACTGCCGCAATGCCGAGGCCGATGGCCAGCCCTGCGATTATGCGTTGACCGCAGACAAAGGCCAGCACTCCCGCCGCTAGCGCGGCCCAGCCAAAACTACCCAGATATTGCCAATGCAGCACCCAGCCGCGCGGCACGCACCAGCCGGGGGCTGCGGTTGCGGCGCAAATGCCCACGGTGGCACGCGGCACGATGGCAAAATGCCGGAAGGCGAACGCGCCGCCGCCGATTAACGCTGCCAGCGCTGCCCCGGCGAAGTCCTGCGGTTTGCACTGTGCTGTTATGCCCATTTGCCGTCCTTCTCGGTTGCTCTTCCTGGTGCGGGGCCGTATTGCTGCGGCGCGTCAGCTTCACCAAAGGTCCATGACAGTCCATAGCAACCAAGGCAAGCCAAAGAGCTTCCAGGACATTATTCTGACATTACACGCTTTCTGGGCCAAGCAGGGCTGCGTGATTTTGCAGCCTTATGACGTGGAAATGGGGGCTGGCACGTTCCACCCTGCCACCACTTTGCGGGCGCTGGGGCCCAAGCCCTGGAAGGCGGCTTATGTGCAGCCTTCCCGCCGGCCATCAGACGGGCGCTATGGCGAAAACCCGAACCGATTGCAGCATTATTACCAGTATCAGGCGTTGCTGAAGCCAAGCCCGGATAATATCCAGGAGCTGCTGCTGGAGAGCTATGACGCCATCGGCATCGACCGGCGCAAGCATGATATCCGATTCGTCGAGGATGACTGGGAAAGCCCGACTTTGGGCGCCTGGGGTCTGGGCTGGGAAGTCTGGTGCGACGGCATGGAGGTGACGCAGTTCACCTATTTCCAGCAGGTGGGCGGTATTGCCTGCGTTTCGCCCTCGGCCGAGCTGACCTATGGGCTGGAGCGCCTGGCGATGTATGTGCAGGGCGTTGAGAATGTGTACGACCTGGATTTCAACGGCCAGGGCGTGAGCTATGGCGATGTGTTTTTGCGGGCCGAGCAGGATTATTCCAAGCATAATTTCGAGCTGGCGAACACCGAAATGCTGGCAAGGCATTTTGAGGATGCCGAGGCAGAATGCCAGGCTTTGGTGGCGGCAGGTGTAGCGCAGCCAGCCTATGACCAGTGCATTAAAGCGAGCCATTTGTTCAATTTGCTGGATGCGCGGGGCGTGATTTCAGTGGCGGAGCGTGCCGCTTACATCGCGCGGGTGCGGAATTTGGCGAAAGCCTGCGCCGAAGCCTGGGTGGCGGGGGAATAAGATGGCTGAGTTTTTTCTCGAACTTTTTTCAGAAGAAATTCCGGCGCGAATGCAGGTGGGTGCGGCTGAAGCACTGGCTGTATTCGTCATGGCCGATCTGATGCCGCTCAAGCCTCGGCAGGAAATTCACTATTTTGGCCCACGTCGGCTCGCACTCAGCCTCGTGATAGATGATGAAGTACCTGAGCAAAAAATTGTAGAGCGCGGCCCGCGCAC
This sequence comes from Rhodospirillales bacterium, assembly GCA_028866335.1. The sequence goes on along the minus strand of JAGWIL010000075.1, from coordinate 4,446 downwards.
CAGCGCACCAGAACAGGCTTTGGCTGGCTTTCTGCGCAAGCATGGCGCGGCAAAGGAAGCGCTGACCCAAGAAGGTGATTTCTGGGTATTGAACAAAATAAATTCAGCCAATTCGGCGCGGCAGTTAATTGTTTCGGTGTTGCCGCGCGCCTTGGCTAATCTACGCTGGCCGAAATCCATGCGTTGGGGTTCGGGTGGGGAGTTCACTTGGGTTCGACCGCTGCGCCGTATCGTGTGTCTGCTGGATGGCGAAGTCATTCCCATCGTTCTTGGCCCGGTGACAGCCAGCAACATCACCGAAGGCCACCGCGTGCATGGGAAGGGGCCGTTTGAGGTTTCCTCCGCCGCTGTGTGGGAAGAAAAGCTACGCGAGCACCACGTTGTCGCGGACCAGCAGGAGCGTCGGATCAAAATCACCGAGGGCATTGCGGCCGCGGCGGCGAAGCTTGGCCTTACCGTGGCACCGGATGAGGCGTTGCTGGACGAGGTGACCGGGCTGGTGGAATATCCGGTGCCGTTGATCGGGCAGATTGACCCGGAATTCATGGAATTGCCGCCGGAGGTGCGTGAGCTTTCCATGAAGATCAATCAGAAATATTTCGCCTTGCGCGATGCAGCGGGCAAGCCAGCCCCGTATTTCGCCTTTGTGGCGAATCTAGCGGCGAATGATGGTGGGGTGGCGATTATTGCGGGCAATGAGCGTGTGCTGCGCGCTAGGCTTTCCGATGCACGGCATTTCTGGGCACTGGATTTAAAGACACCTTTGGATGCGTTGCTGCCAAAGCTTGAGAAAATTACCTTCCACGCGAAGATTGGTACGCAGCGCCAGCGCGCGGACCGGGTTGCGGATTTGGCGGAGGAGATTGCTTCGGCTCTGGGAGGCTCGGCCGAGGAAGCCGGGCAGGCAGCGACGGCGGGTTTGCTGGCCAAGGCTGACCTCGTGACCGGCATGGTGGGCGAGTTTCCTGAACTGCAAGGTATAATGGGCGGTTATTACGCCGCGCGCGGGCGCGGGCCGGTTATCGGCGCGGCGATTTCCACCCATTACCAGCCGAAAGGCCCTTCGGATGATGTGCCGGTTGGCATTGTGCCGGTTGCGGTGGCACTGGCGGATAAGCTGGACACGCTGCGGGAATTTTTCGCGGTTGGTGAAAAGCCGACAGGCTCGGGCGACCCGTTTGCGTTGCGCCGCGCGGCGCTTGGGGTGATTAGGATTATTTTGGAGAATGGGCTGCGCTTGCATCTGCTGCCGCTTATCAAAGGCGATAAGGAGCTGTTTGGCTTCATCGTCGAACGGCTGCGCGTAAAACTTCGTGGCGAGGGCAAGAGGTTTGACGTTTTGGATGCCGTTCTGGCGGCGGGTGAGGACGACGACCTCGTACGGTTGATGAAGCGGGTTGAGGCGCTTGAGATTATGCTAAGTACAGAAGATGGCAGAAATCTTCTGGCTGCTTACAAACGTGCCGCGAATATTTTGAAGATCGAAAACGCCAAGGATGGCCCGCACCTTCCAGACCCTGTGCAAGGGCCGTTGCCGGAAAAAGCGGAAGAAGATTTGCGTGATGATTTGCATTTCGTGCTTAACAATACCATCCCGGATTTCGCGGCAGAAAATTATGCAATAGCGATGGCGGGTTTTGCGAAATTGCGATCAGTCATCGACGCATTTTTCGAAAAAGTGACGGTAAATTCTGAATCGCCTGAATTACGGCAAAATCGTTTACGATTGCTCGCGCGCTTCACGCACGCGGTCAACCAAGTGGCGGAGTTTTCACGCATAGAAGGTTGAGGGAGTGCAAAAATCATGACGAAATGGGTGTATAATTTCGGGGCTGGCGTGAATGATGGCAACGCCGCGCTCCGTAATTTACTCGGCGGCAAGGGGGCCAATCTGGCCGAGATGGCAAGCATTGATTTGCCCGTTCCGCCCGGCTTCACCATTACCACTGAAGTTTGCACAGCCTATTACGAAAATGACCGCAATTACCCGGCCGAGCTGAAGGCCCAATTGGATGCGGCGCTGGCCCGGATTGAGAAAGCCGTGGACCGCAAGTTCGGCGACAAGGACAAGCCGCTATTGGTTTCCGTGCGCTCCGGCGCGCGGGTTTCCATGCCGGGTATGATGGATACGGTGCTGAACCTTGGCCTTAACGACGAAACCGTGCAGGGCCTGGCCATTGCCTCTGGCGATGAGCGTTTCGCCTGGGACAGCTATCGCCGCTTCATCCAGATGTATGGCTCCGTGGTGCTGGGTGTGGACCATCACCGGTTTGAAGAGATTATCGAGCACGCCAAGCTGGAAGCGGATGTGATTGAGGACACGGCTCTCACCCCGGCGCATTGGCGCGACGTGGTGGAGGGCTACAAGAAGATGGTGGCCGAAGAACTCGGCAAGCCCTTCCCGCAGGACCCGCAGGACCAGCTTTGGGGTGCGATTAGCGCCGTGTTTGGCAGTTGGATGAACCCGCGCGCGAATGTGTATCGCCGCCTGCATGATATTCCGGCGGATTGGGGCACGGCGGTGAATGTGCAGGCCATGGTGTTCGGCAATATGGGTGATGATTGCGCGACAGGCGTGTGTTTTACCCGCGACCCTTCAACGGGCTTGAATGAATTCTATGGCGAATATCTGGTGAACGCCCAGGGTGAGGATGTGGTGGCGGGCATTCGTACCCCGCGCCCGCTTTCCAAGGCCTATGCGAAACCTGGCGAAATTTCCATGGAGGAGGCGCTGCCGGAGGCTTACAAAGAGCTGCACCAGGTTCGTGAAACCCTTGAGAAACACTACAAGGATATGCAGGACATCGAATTCACGGTGCAGCAGAACAAGCTTTATATGTTGCAGACGCGCGCGGGCAAGCGTTCGGCCGCTGCCTCGCTCCGCATTGCCGTGGAGATGGCAAATGAAGGGCTGATTGACCGCAACACCGCCGTGATGCGCGTGAACCCGGCCTCGCTGGACCAGTTGCTGCACCCTATGCTGGACCCGAAGGCGGAGAAGAAAGTTTTATCCAAGGGCCTGCCTGCCTCGCCGGGAGCTGCTTCTGGCGCTGTGGTGTTCTCGGCCGATGAAGCCGAGATGCGCGCGCAGAAGGGTGAGGCCGTGGTGCTGGTGCGGATTGAGACCAGCCCTGAGGATATTCACGGTATGCACGCCGCCAAGGGCATTCTCACCACCCGTGGCGGCATGACCAGCCATGCCGCAGTGGTGGCGCGCGGCATGGGCCGGCCTTGTGTGGCCGGAGCCGGTGGCATTTCGGTGGATTACAAAGCGCAAATGCTTTCCGCCGGGGGGGTGACGCTGCGGGCGGGGGATATTATCACCATCGATGGTTCCACCGGCGAAGTCTTCACCGGCATGGTGAAGATGATCGAGCCGCAGCTTTCTGGCGATTTCGGCACCTTGATGGATTGGGCGGACGGGGTGCGCCGGTTGAAGATTCGCGCCAATGCGGAAACCCCGTTGGATGCCGAAACCGCGCGTAAATTCGGCGCCGAGGGCATCGGCCTCAGCCGTACCGAACATATGTTCTTCGATGCCGAGCGCATCGGCGCGGTGCGGCAGATGATCATGTCCCGCGACGAGGCGGGGCGCCGTGCCGCTCTGGCCAAGCTGCTGCCCTTCCAGCGGGAGGATTTCGTCTCGCTGTTCAAGATCATGGAAGGTCTGCCGGTGACGATCCGGCTGCTGGACCCGCCGCTGCATGAATTTTTGCCGCATGGCGAGGCTGAGTTGAAGGAGGTGGCAGGGGCGTTGGGGATGGATGAAACCGCCATCCGCGCGCGCGCCGCCGAGCTTGCCGAAACCAACCCGATGCTCGGGCATCGCGGTTGCCGGCTTGGCATCAGCTATCCGGAAATTTACGAGATGCAGGCCCGGGCGATTTTTGAGGCGGCAATCGAGGTTTCCCAAACCGCCAAAGCCCCGGTGCCGGAGATTATGATCCCGCTGATCGGCACCAAAAAGGAGCTGGACATCACCCGCGCCCAGGTGGACGGCATGGCGAAAGCGGTGTTCACGGAAACCGGCAAGACCATCGAGTATTCTGTGGGTACGATGATCGAGCTACCGCGTGCCGCCATTGCCGCAGGCGAGATTGCCGAGGCGGCGGATTTCTTCTCCTTCGGCACCAATGATTTGACGCAAACGGTGTTTGGCCTCTCGCGCGACGATGCTGGCAAGTTTCTGCCTACTTATGTTGAGCAAGGTATTCTGCAGAAGGACCCGTTCGTTTCCATCGACGTGGAGGGCGTGGGCTGGCTGGTGAAAGTCGCGGCGGAGCGAGGGCGGGCGGTGAAGCCTGGGCTGAAGCTCGGCATTTGCGGCGAGCATGGCGGCGACCCGGCTTCCATCAGCTTTTGCGATAGCGTGGGGCTGGATTATGTTTCCTGCTCGCCCTACCGCGTGCCGGTGGCGCGACTGGCGGCAGCACAGGCGGCCATTGA
>JAGWIL010000074.1 GCA_028866335.1 Rhodospirillales bacterium | reverse complement strand
CGTCCGCTGCAGGGCACTCTTTAGCGGCAGGCTCTCCAACCGTCATTGCGATTACAGCCGCACCAATGTCGAATCCCGCGATAAACGACACGATTGCGATGCCAATAAGCAGCGCCCTACTCATAGAAGTGCCCCGCTGGCGGCGCATTGGTGTGCGTGATCAAGCGAAGCGTGCGAATCTGCCCAATGTCCGTAAACGTGAAAGAGTCGATTTCCATTCCGTAGGGTTTCACTTGCCGCCGAATGTCGCTAGCAATCTTGTTCTCTGGCGGCTCGTCAAGCAAAGTTCTCAGCTCAATCTGCCGCACTTGCTTTAGGACCGCGCCCATGCTCGTATCGCGCAACAGGTCATGCTGATTGCCAATCTCGGTAATGAACGGCTCAATATCCGAAATGCAGTACCGCACGATTCCGCCCACTACAACAGTCTTATCGTCTTTCGTGGTTATCGTTTGATGCTCTAGCGCTAGCGTGGTGTGGTAGATGTTTTCTGGAATCACGTCCTCAGCAAACGGCAGCTTCCAATGAAAGCCAGGCCCTAGCGTTCGCTCATACTTTCCGAACCGCAGCACCGCGGCATTCTGGTAAACGTGAACAATGACGAATGGCGTCAAATGCTCATGAATCGCGGCGAAGATTTCGCGTAGCCAGTCAAACATTCGCCGCCCTCATAGGCCCATCTGCTTTCCGATTGCTTTGCGAACGCGCTCGGCAACCGCATCCGGCGCGACCCTTAGAACGTGCTGCGCAATCGCGCGGCGCTTGAATTTCGGCTCATCCTCAATCAGCCGCATGGCACAGCAAAAGCGGGTCATGTGATAGACGCCGCTGCGCTTTGCGCACTCGTCGCATTGCTCATTCACGCGTCGCCCCTAGCGCGATGCGCCACGCCGACCGCTGCACCGGCAGAAGCGCCTCTCCGTCCTGTTCGCGCGCGCGCAGCTTCTCTGCCCAAGCGCGCGGACCCGGCGATGCCTGTGACTGAATCATGCGCATCTGTTCGCGCCAGTACGCGGCGACTTCCTGTGATCCGCGGTTCACGATTTCACCGGCAGCATCACAATGTCGGCAAGCCCAAGCGACCTCTCTGCCTTTTCGTCACGCCTACGAAACGCCTTGTAGCGCAGCGCAAATTGCTTTTCTATGAACGGCATTTCGTCGGTGTTTTTGCTTCCAATCGCCGGATACCAACCACCCATGCTAGCCAGCGCCGCCACAGCCGCCTCATCGCCGCCGCAACGGTTGCGCAACACGGAATCCCACGCAATTGCGGCAGCCTCATCAACCGATCCGGAAATGGCGGCAATGAAATCAGCGATTTTGGGCATGAACCTGCCACGGTCAGGATTCCCAACGTGCATTGCCGCGGCGGCTTCTATCTCCTCAATGGAGTATTCCCGCAGGCTGTTCCAGTACAGCGTCACCACACCATCGCCAAGAGCCTTTTCGTAGTAGTCGCACAGGCCGGCGAGGACGCCAGCAAATCGCTTGCGATCTGATTCGGTCATTGCAACTCCGATTTATTTAGCCAAGATGCGATATTTGCGGCGGCCTGCGCCCCCTTGGAACTCAGGCGCCCATTGACCGCCGGCCGCGCGCGCTCGTTGCGGACCCAATTTCGCCAAGTGGCAAACCAGTCAAGCTTTACGCCTTTGGCGCCAGGCTGCGAAATCCAGAAATCACGGAATCGCTGGAAGGTTTCCGCGGGGTTGAGTTCTGGGCGCTCTTGCCTGCAGAACTGGACCCAGCTTTCGGTTGGCGATTCGGAATCGAATCGCGTGCCTCTGCTCTTTGGTTGTGGGTGTGGGGGTAGTTGTGAGGGTGGGGGTGGGGGTACCACCGCGCGCTCATCGGTCGCTACACGCGCGATCAACGCGCGTTCACTAGACATTTCCCTTATTTTTGAACGCCTTGCGATTGCTGACGCTAATCCGGCGGCGCGGTTGTTGCTGGATATTGACTCTGCCTTTGCGATTTCCTCGGACATGCGCTTGTTGTACCAACCGTCTTCCATCTTGATGAAAAACTCGGATAAAACGTTGCGCGCAGCGCCCATTTCCTCGTTAGATCGCGCATTGCAAATTGCGAATATCCGGCGCTCGTCCAGCGGTATCGGACCCTTTTGGTCCCAGCAATGCATTAGCAAGCCCATGTACGCGCCGTGTTCCATCATCGACAGGTGGCACGTATCACGCTTGTAGTCGCCGGTATAGACCGGCATGAACGCGAAACTCATACGGAATTCCTTTGTTGTTTCATGCGGCGCCGATACTCCTGCGACCGAGACAATTGACCCTCCGGCGCGGGAATTGCCGTGCCGTCTTTGGTGAATGACACGCCAGGCCGGCCGCAGCGGCCCTGCTCTTTCATGCGCGCCTGATATTCGCGCGTGCAGTCTTCGCAGTAGCGCAGTTCTGTTTCAGGCGGCGCGAGGCGAGCGGCCTTGAACCATGCGTGGAACTGCACGAACCCATCGAAGCACTTCGGAACGCTTGGAAGGGCCATTTACTGCCTCACAGGAATGCGTGAATTGCTTTGCATCGCAGGAATTACCTAGACCTCAGATTCGGCGTCGGCAACAATTTGCCCATGCCCATACACATGCAAAGACAGCACGCGCCTGATGTAATCGGATGGGGACCGATCATCGTTGGACGCAAGGCGCTTCACTTCCGCCAAAAGATCGGAAGGAAGACGCAACGGGAATTGCTCGGTGCACTTGTCACCGCCGCGGTTTGCTGTTGCCATTCGCGCTGCCTTTGCCGCGTGTGCGGCGTTTACGGGGGGATGGCTCGTCCAGAAAATCGGACAGCTGCTTGAGGTTGTTCCAAGTCGGGTTCCGCATTTCGCCTCTGGCAAATCGCACTAGCCAGAAATAGCTCATGCCCGTGTCGCGGGCGATTGAAGCTATAGAGCGGGGCGGAATCCGCGCGCGGATCAATTCGGGAATGTCGGGGACCATGCCGCTATTTTGGCACTATATGGCCGCCGATGCAAGCCACGAATTGCCAAAGCCCCCGGTATACCATTACTGTGTCTAAAGATACAAAAAATAATGCCGGGGGTGGGGTAATGCAGAGGGATCTGGTTGTCGATATTGGAATCAGGATGCGGGCGCTAATGCAGGCCCGAGGACTGAACCGCGAACAGCTCTACAACGGCATCCGAGCAATGGGCGGCGACATTAGCGATGGCACACTAGGCAGGCTAATGGGTGGCCGCGGCAATCCGACGCTCAGGGCAATATCGACGGTCGCGGAATATTTCGGGATGCAGACGTGGGAATTCCTCGCGACGGATTCAGAGATTGCAATGACAATGGTGAGAATGAGCCAGCGAGTAGCGCTGTCTACCCATTCCGCCTCAAGCTCGTTGATCCGTGGACGGCAGATCAAGCCCGCAGCAGCACGCCGCAAGGCCAGCGGGAGCTAATCGAAGCCTGCGAAGCATTGCTTTTGGCGGCCCGGGATGGGCGCCTAGCTGGCATCATGTACGGCGCCATCCTCTACAGCGCCCCGGACATTGTTAACGTCATAGCGCCAGGCTACGGTACGCCGCAACTGTTCGCACTCCTAACGGAACTCCTGCAGGAAATCGGCGCCGGCCTCTGAAATCGCTTCCAGTCATCGCATCGTCCGTTAGTCGGTCGGTGCATTTTTTTGTCCGTAATTGGCCATATATTGCTTGACAGGCAGGCCATCTATTGCCATACTTCGTTCCAGATTGATCGACACGGAGCAAGCAAATGGATGACGGATACGCAAGGGCGCAGGCGGCATACGACAGGCAAGAGCCGCCGTGCATCGACGACGACACGCCGCCGACCGTTACCGCCGACGACCTGATTATGTGGTTCGGCAATGACCGTGAACGGCAATCGCAACTGCTGCGCTACCTCATTGACCAAGCGGACCTTGCCGACTTGAGCGCCGATGACCTTCTCGAATGTGTGACGAAACAACCGCACAACAACCTTATGGTGGTGGCATGAAACACGAAATAAAGCATCGCTATACCGACGCCGTAATTTTCACGGCCGAATTGCCGGACTATATTCAAAGCGGATTGGCTGTGCGCGCAGCATTGGAATCCGCCGTTAAAAACGGCGCGAACCTGGACGGCGCGAACCTGGACGGCGCGAACCTGGACGGCGCGAACCTGGACGGCGCGAACCTGGACGGCGCGAACCTGTACGGCGCGAACCTGTACGGCGCGAACCTGCGCGGCGCGAACCTGTACGGCGCGAACCTGGACGGCGCGAACCTGGACGGCGCGAACCTGTGCGGCGCGAACCTGCGCGGCGCGAACCTGGACGGCGCGAACCTGTACGGCGCGAACCTGTACGGCGCGAACCTGTGCGGCGCGAACCTGCGCGGCGCGAACCTGTACGGCGCGAACCTGGACGGCGCGAACCTGGACGGCGAAAAGCTCACGAAGACTCCGCTGCAAATCAATAACCTGATTTGGCCGGTGCTGATTTCCGACAACTACATGCGGATCGGATGCCAACGGCACACGTTCGCCGAATGGCAAGCGTTCGATGATTCGCGGATTGGCGCTATGTCGTCAAATGCGTTGGCTTTCTGGCGCGTGTGGCGGCTGCCGTTGCTGGCGATGTGCGCTGCGCATGCGGGAATAAAGGAAATCGCATGACTATCGAACAAGCGGCAACCATGGAAGGGCTGCGCCAGCAGCGTGACGAGCTTGTGGCGGCGCTCCGCGAATACCTTGCGGCGGCAGATTACAGCGCGCTTGGCATTAACGACGTTCGGGCAATGTTGCGATATGCGGCAGCAGATAGCGCAGCTCGTGCGTTGCTTGCCAAGATTGAGCAATGAACGAACGCGACGACCCGCTCGGCGCATGGCGCGGCATCGTTCTCGGCTGCGTTGCCGGCGCTTGGGTATGGATCGTGGTCTTTGCGTTCCTTGCCGCATTCAATTTCTAGGGGGATCAATGAGCAATATCGTTCCGTTCCAACAACAGCAGGCGCTTGCGGAAGCGTTTGTTAAAAGCGGCCTATTCGGCGTCAAGACCGCCGACCAAGCGCTAGCCCTGATGGCGCTTTGCGAAGCCGAGGGAATGCATCCGGCAAAAGCGATTCAGGAATTCCACATTGTCCAGGGTCGGCCGGCAATGAAAGCCGACGCGATGCTGGCGCGCTTTCAAAAGGCCGGAGGATCGGTGCGGTGGGACCAATACACCGATACGGCCGTTACCGGCGTTTTCTCCCACCCACAGGGCGGCAGCGTCGCCGTCGCTTGGACTATTGAGCAGGCCAAGCGAATCGGCCTCGCCGGCAAAGACAACTGGAAAAATTACCCGCGCGCCATGCTGCGCAGCCGGTGCATCAGCGAGGGCGTGCGCACCGTGTATCCCGGCATCGCCACAGGCGTTTACACGGTAGAGGAAATGCAAGACATGACGCCCGCGCAAATGGTGCAGCTTGCGCCGCTGCCGGCTGCCGCCGACGCGCCCCCGGAACTGGTCGAAAAGGCCAAGCGTGCTGCGTATGCAGGAGCCGAGGAATACGCGACGTTCTGGGGAATGATCCGCAAGGACGAACGCAAGGCGCTGGCGGCGCGACACGAAGACTTGAAAGCCATTGCCAACATGCCTGACGACGCGCGGGCGGAACTGATGGCAGCGGACACGGAGCTTAACCATGCCGATGCTTGAGGCCGCCCCTAACACGCCGCAATGGGTAGCCGCGCGGCGCGGCTGCCTGACCGCCTCGCGCATGAAAGACGTTCTCGACGTTCTCAAAAACGGCAAGCCGGGCGCCGCGCGCGGCCGCTACCTGATTGAGCTAGTCGCCGAGCGCATGAGCGGCGTCGCCGTTGACCATTTCGTGACCCCCGCAATGCAATGGGGCATCGACAACGAGGCCGGCGCCGTCGAAGCATACGAGGCAGAAACCGGGATCATCTGCGACGCCAGCGGGTTTTACCTACACGACACCATCGAAATGTTTGGCGCGACGCCAGATCGGCAAGTCGGCCGCGATGGACTTATCGAAGTGAAATGTCCGACGACAGCCAAGTACATAACTTGGCTACGCGACGGAGCGGTGCCGGAAGAACATAAGCCGCAAATGCTGGCGCAACTTGCCGTCACGAAACGCAAGTGGGTTGATTTCGTGGCATTCGACCCTCGCATACAAACTGGGCCGCAGCTGTTCGTCCGCCGTTTCACGCCAACCGCCGAGGAAATCGACAAGACGGAATTGGAGGCGCTGAAATTCCTTGCGGAAGTAGACGCGCTTTTTGACCTCGTTACGCAGGCCGCCGCATGAATTGGCGCAGCCCCAAGCTGCTAGTACGTGTGCGCGAACTGCCATGCCAGCGCTGCGGCGCCGAGGATGGAACCGTATGCGCTGCGCATTCAAACCAGCTCAGGGATGCGAAAGGCCGGGGCATAAAAGCGAGTGATTACAGGATTGCCGCGCTCTGCTGGCGCTGCCATAGCTGGATGGATCAAGGAAAAGACGCGCCGAGGCAAGAGCGCGTGGAGGCGTGGGAATCCGCCCACAGGTCAACTGTGGCAGAGCTTTTCGAACGCGGCATTCTCAAAGTCGCATAGCAGGAGAATCAAAGTGGGAGAAATGCAGAAATTTCAAGGAACGGTAACAGCCCGCGGCATCGTGCCGCATCTGAAAGCGCGCGGCATCCTTTGCCCGGTGGCGCTACGGGTTCGCATCAACGTTGACGGCGCGCGTGAGCTGGTCATGAGCAAGGAAGGCTTGCCGGAGCCGGAAATGATGAGCGGCGCGATGCGCTACGTATTGCCGAGCGGCAAGCACGTCACGGCAGCGCAGGCGAGAGGCGAGGACAAGCGCGGCGATGAATGGTGGAACTGATGCGCGGCGCCGTAATCTTCGCGGTATTACTGTCCTCTTGCACGTTCGTATGGGGCATGAGCGTCGGCCGGCGTGACGAAGTGCTGGCGCGCGTTGTCAAGGACGCGCAAGACGTAAACAGCTGCTATCCGTCCGCCGCATACCGGCATGTCGAAAGCGGATTCGTAGTTTGCTTTGGCCCACCGGGCGAAGCGAAATGAAAGAGCCGCAGTGCCGCGCGTGCATGCATCTGATTGGCGGGCAGTGCCAGCGGGATATGCCGGACGTTTCTACCGCAGGCTCGCGGATCATGCGACGCATTTGGGTTAAG
>JAGWIL010000480.1 GCA_028866335.1 Rhodospirillales bacterium | reverse complement strand
GGCAAGAGCCGTGGCCTGCGCGCGATCATCGATCCGCTGAGCGACGCTGATCTGGCGGGGCTGATGACCAATCTGGGCGGACATGATTTGGCGGCATTGACCAGCGGCTTCACGCAGGCCGCAATTTCAGACCAGCCTACCCTGTTTCTCGCCCACACAATAAAAGGCAACGGGCTGCCTTTAGCCGGGCATAAGGATAACCATGCAGGGCTGATGACGCCGGAGCAGATGGATGAATTTCGGGCCGCGATGAACATTCGCCCCGGCCATGAATGGGACAGGCTGGAGGGGCTGAAGCACCCCCAGCAGGTGGAGCAGGCGATAAACGAGGCACCTTTTGCTCAGCCGCTTTCCCCCACCGGGCGGCGGCTGGAAGCGCCGTTGGTGCCGGTGCCCGATGCCCTGCCCGGCCCGCGCACCGCCGGGCGGCGGATGAGCACGCAAGGCGGCTTCGGGGAAATCCTCTCAGAAATCGGCCGGGCGCAGGGGGATAGCGAGGCGCTTTCCCGGGCTATCGTCACCGCCAGCCCCGATGTAGCAACCTCCACCAACCTCACCTCCTGGATCAACCGGCGCGGCATGTTCGCGCGTGAGGCACAGGAGGATGTGTTCCGCAAAAACAAAGTCGCCTCCATGGCGCGGCGGGACATGCACCCTGGCGGGCAACATATTGAGCTAGGCATTGCCGAACAGAGCTTGTTTTCGCTGCTGGGCACGGCGGGGCTGGCGCATGACCATTATGGCGCGCGGCTGCTGCCAGTGGGCACGGTGTACGACCCTTTTGTGAATCGCGGCCATGATGCGCTTTATTACGCCTGCTACCAGGATGCGCGGTTTCTGTTAATTTCCACACCTTCCGGCATTACGCTGGCGGCCGAAGGCGGTCAGCACCAGGCCACCAACACGCCGCTTTTGGGCATTGTGCAGGGCAGGCTGGCGGCGTTTGAACCCGCTTATTGCGATGAATTACGGATTCTGATGCGCCATGCTTTTGAATACATGCAGAAGCCGGATGGCTCGGCGGTGTGGCTGCGGCTTTCAAATTTTGCCCTGCCCCAGCCTACGCGGGAGCTGAACGCAAACCACGTGATCGCGGGCGCACATTGGATAACGCCGCCTGAGCCAGGTTCGGCACTTGCCATCGCGTATCAAGGGCCGGTGGTGGCCGAAGCGGAAAAGGCGTTCGAGATCGTGCGCGAGGAAGTGCCCGGCGTAGGGCTGCTGGCCATCACCAGCCCTAACAGGCTTTATGCAGGCTGGCGCGCGGCACAGCGCAGCCGCCGCGAAGGGGTTAAGGCGCAGGCGCATATTGAGGAGATTCTGGCACCGCTGGCACCCAACGCCGCGTTGGTGACGGTGCTGGATGGCCACCCCGCAGCACATTCCTGGCTA
>JAGWIL010000479.1 GCA_028866335.1 Rhodospirillales bacterium | reverse complement strand
CAGCCTTTCAACCTCGTCATCCGCATCGCCGAAGCTCGCGGCGGCGGCGGCCTTCCTCTCGGCCTGGATCTGCACCCACGCCGCCGCAACCTGCTTCGTTGCGAGCCAGTACTTGCAGGCCTCGATGAGGGCCAGTTCGGGAGTCTTATCCTTCGCCAGCTCCGCCATCTTCCGATCGAACGCAAGCCGGCCTTTCGTCGGGTACGCCCTCTCAAGCGCTTCGATCACGTCATCCCTTCCAACCTTCGCCGGCCCGCCCTTCTTCGCCAGGGTCCATTCGTCATTGCCTGCGTAGACGTGATCCCGCCATTCGCGCATCCGGCGGCGGCCTTCCTCCATGCGCGCCTTGATGCTCGGGAACTCCGTCGCGCTCACCGCGTGGAAGCGATTTAGCTTGACTTCAAACCCGTACAGCAGGGCCGCATCGCGGATCTTGACACTGGCGCGCTGGATCATGAATGTCTCTTGCATTCCATCCGAATAGGTCAAATGGTAGGTGTCACCCCTCCATTCGCCCTTGTACAGACGGTTCGATTCGGTCTTTTCGCTCATATCATCCTCACGTTAGCGTGACCCCTGTTTGAAACATTCAGGCCGGGGTTGAATTGCCCTCCCACGCGCTCACGCGAATGCGTGGGGGGACAATCCAAGGATGCCTGTGCGGTATCTCCCCCCGCCATGCGACGGGGACGCCGGTTACTCCGGCGTGGCGGGCGGCCTGCGGTCGCGGTAGACCCCGTAGAACGGGCCGTGGCCGAAGGTTTCCGCGTCACTCAGGCACAGGCGCGCGACGAATCCGGGCAGGTCCTGCGCCGGTACGCCGCATTCCCATTGCGGATGTACGACGATGACCCCCTCGTCGGATGTCGTCACGACGACAACATCAGCTTCGGTGATCGGCAGCGCGTCCGCGATCTTGTGCAATTTGACGTGCATCATTTTCTCCATATCGGCCACATGGCCGGGGGAGATACCGCTGGGCGAATTGTCAAAGAAACCCAATAACGCCCACGCGCGGGTTTGTGGCCGGCGATTTAATCGCCTATGATCGTTTGATCCGTTTCGTTCGCTTGGGTTCCGTGCTTTACATTGTAAAGCCATCCCCCGTTGCGTTCGATTTGTTTCTGGCGCTCATGGGTGTTAGAACGCCTGGGGGATGGTTTGTTCCGTTTAAGAATCGCAACGATATGTAAACCATTGTAGCGGCGGCGATGGCGACCCTCCGGGCACCGCCGTGTTCAATGTGAGTGCCCACTTCGCCGGCCCCGACGTGAGCGCTCACTGACAAAGGGCCAGGGGGGCAAATTCTGCGCGCGTCGCGGCGGGGCAAACCCACTCCCATATTTTGCAGAAGGTTTGTGATAACTCGCGCGGATTACAACAGAGTATTTC
>JAGWIL010000073.1 GCA_028866335.1 Rhodospirillales bacterium | reverse complement strand
AGCAATTCCGCCCTGGTGCCGAATACACGGGCGTAGGGAATCACATCACGCGTCACGCCTGTTAAACCGCCGATCATCGCCCCCGCGCCAACGCGGGTGAATTGCAGCAGCGCCGCATTGCCGCCAATCACCGCGCGGTCTCCAACCTCTACATGCCCGCCCAGGGCAACATTGTTGGAGATGATGACGCCATCACCCAGCACGCAATCATGTGCCACATGAACTGTGGCCATCAACAGGCAATCCGCACCGATGCGGGTGATGCCGCTGCCGGTGATGGTGCCACGATGGATGGAGGCGTGTTCGCGGATTTGCGTGCGCGGGCCGATGATGGTCTCGGTTTCCTCGCCTTTATATTTCAAATCCTGCGGCTCAAGCCCCACCGTGCAGAACGGAAACAGCTTAACCCCAGCCCCCAGCCTGGTGCGCCCGGCTATGGCAACATGGGAGACCAGCTCTACCCCTTCTTCCAGCACAACGTCCTTGGCAACCGTGCAAAACGGGCCGATTTTAACGCCGACGCCGATCGTTGCACCATCCTCAATGATGGCTGTGGGGTGTATCATGGTCTTTACCGTATCCAGCATTTTCTACCCGCTTCAGATCTACCCTTGCGCTGTACGCAAGCTGGCAGGCCAGAGCCAATCACATTCGGTTACCGCATATGTCGCGGCACCAAAATTGTTAAACCGGCTTTACCTCGTCCATAATCATGGCCGTAATCGTCGCTTCCGCCACCACAACGCTATCCACCCTGGCGGCGCAAACAAAGCGCCAGATCTGCCCGCGCCGTTTCTCCTTGGTCACGGTAATGCGCAACTGGTCCCCCGGCGTCACAGGCTTACGAAATTTGGCACCGTCGATGGACATGAAATACACGATGGGGATACCTGCCTCCGGCCCCAGCGTGGAGATAACGAGCCCGGCGGCGGTCTGCGCCATGCTCTCGACGATCAACACGCCCGGCATAACCGGATGGCCCGGAAAATGACCTTGGAAGAATGGTTCGTTCACCGACACGTTTTTAATACCGACCGCCGAATGGTCCTTGCGGACATCCACCAGCCTGTCCACCAGAAGGAACGGGTAGCGGTGCGGGATCATCGACAAAATCTGCTTGATGTCGATCATCGCCACATCCACGGGCGGCAGGTTGTTATCCGTCGCGTCGCTCATTCTTTGTCGGGTCCCTGTGTTTGGTCTTTGCGCCCTCGCCGGGCGAGTTTACGTAAGGTTACAACCTCACGGAAGAAGCTTTTAGCGTTTTGCGCCGGGGCGCCCAGCACTTCCTCGCCAGGTGGCACATCCTGCATAACACCAGATTGCGCGCCGATCCGCGCCTTGTCGCCGATCTTCAGATGCCCAGCAAGCCCTGCCTGTGCGGCGATCATCACGCCCTGGCCGATTTGGGTTGAACCTGAAATACCGGCCTGTGCAATCACCACGGAAAACGCGCCAATATTCACGTTATGGCCGATTTGCACAAGATTATCGATATGCACGCCTGGGCCGATTATAGTGTCCTGCGCGGAGCCGCGGTCGATGGTGGTGTTGGCACCAATCTCCGCCCCATCGCCGATCAGCACACGGCCTAATTGCGGCACGGGCGTGAAGCCTGCCTTGGAAATGGCGAAGCCAAATCCGTCCTGCCCTATGCGCACACCCGGATAGATCACCACCCGGTCGCCCAGAACAGTGTGACTCAGCGTGACTTGCGCGTGAATATGGCAGTTTTTGCCAATGACCACGCCAGGGGCAATATAAGCCAGTGGCCCGACGGAGGTGCCCGCCCCAATCTCCACTCCGGCGCCAATAACCGCGCCGGGACCAATTTCAGCCGTTGGGTCGATAAAAGCTGATGGGTCAATGACCGCCGACGGATGCACCCCCGCCACCGGCACCGGAGGCGGGAAAAACAGCGCCGAGACCTTGGCCCAGCCGACATATGGCTCGGCTGTAGCCAGCGCCACGCAACCTTCTGGCAGTTTTTCCACAAAATCCGGATGCAGGATCACCGCCCCGGCCTTGGTTTCCGCCAGCAACCCGGCATAGCGCCGGTTATCCAGAAAACTCACATCCTCCGGCCCGGCTGATTGAAGCGGCGCCACACCGGATATCAACCTATCCGGCGCACTAGCCTCAATCCCCAGCAAGGCAGCAATGTCAGCAATTCTATGCGGCCCGGCACAATGGAAAAACCGATCATCCCCGGGCTTGCCAGCTTCCGCCATCAATCAGGGGCCGACGCCGCCGCCCTGATCTTCGGGCGTATCCACCTGCATACCTGGCGTCACCACGCTCGGCGGCACGGTAACATGCGGCAACAGCTTATTAAGCTCGGTCGCTGTCTCATCCGTGAGATCGAAAGCCGAGACATTCAGCACCGCTTGCTCCCGGTGCAACACCAGATTCATGCCGTGCGCCTGGGCCTCCTGCCGGACAATCCCCGCCAGCTCGGCTTCGATCTGCTGTAGAGCAGCTTGCCCGGAATTCTGGATCGCCTGGTTGCGCTCCTGGAATTTGGTCTGGGTCGCGGCGATTTCGTTTTGCAGATTTTGCTCTTTCTTCTCAAGCTCCGCATCGCTCAGCTTGCCGCGCTCAGCCATGATCGCTTGTTGCTCAGCCTGGATTTTGCCGCGTGCATCCTGGGCATCTTTGGCCAAAACCGCCTGACGCTTTTGAATTTCGGCCTGTACGGCTTCGGCGGCGGTTGATTTCTGCAGCACTTCCGGCACAGAAAGCACGCCAATAACCGCCGTGGGGGGCGCAGGCTCAGCCGGCAGCGGCGGCAGCACCGGCACATTCAACTGCGTTTCGTTTTGTCCGTTCGCGGCACTTGGCGCTGCAGCTACCGGCTTGGGGCGCGGCACCATTGCTGGCGCAGCATGCTGCTGCGCCGTGGGGGGCATAAAATACCCCGGAGAGCCGGAGGCGGCCTGGGCATGAGCCGCAGGTACCGCGCCAACAACCAGCAGCGGTAAAACAACCGTATATCGGGAAAGAGCGGACACTTAGAACCTCGTACCAAAAGAGACGCGGAATTGCTGAACCTGGTCACCCCGTTGCTTGACCACGGGCTGAGCCAAAGAAAGATTGATCAGACCAAACGGTGTATTCCAGGATACGCCCACACCGGCACCGACGCGCGGCGCGGAACTATCAAGCAGGGAGGCGGAGCCGATGGTATTGGCACCCCAGAGCGAACCAACATCCACAAAGGCAAAGCCGGAGACGCCTATATCTTTCGAGACAGGCAATGGAAAATGCAGCTCTGTGGACTGAGTCCACATATACCGACCGCCGATCTGGCCACCGCTGCTGGTGAGCTTACCCGTGCTGTCGTAAACTGGCTCAACATAAGGGCCGACACCGCCATCGGCAAACCCGCGTAGACTATCACCACCCAGGAAGAAGCGATCCTCGATTTTATCATGATAGCCGCGGAGGTCCCGCAGATAGCCCGCTGTGGCACCAAATTTCAGCACCCAGGCCGGGTTACCAAATACATGTTCGAGCGGGATGTAATAAGATACATCCGGGCTTACACGAATATATTTAGCGTCGCCACCAAGCCCGGCGAGGTCAGTGCTAAAGTCCATCAGCAACCCGGAATGCGGGTCTTGGTCGTCATCCAGATAATCAAAACTGAGGGTCTGACTAACCTGCGAAAGGGACGATCTGCCGAACTCATTCTGGATGTAAATATTGGTGCTGCTGGCAGACGGAATATTATAAATATTCCGCTGGCTTACCGTATACGTAAATGTCTGGCGCACATTCTGGTTGAAACGGTAGCCAAGGCGAACATCAGCGCCGATATTGCTTTCAGAATAGGAATAATTCTGGCTGCTACCGGTATAGGAATTGGTAACTGTCCGGAAGAGATCCCACCCAGCGATCAGGTTACGATCCAGAAAATACGGATCGGTCATGCCGAAATTAATCTGTGTACCCCGCTGGGCGATCAATGCGTTGATGGAGGCGTTGATGCCAGTGCCCAGGAAATTGTTTTGGCTGAGGCCGGTGTTCAGCAAAGCTCCCAAAGAGGTAGAATAACCACCACCCAGAGAGAATTGGCCGGTCGCCTCTTCGGTTACCGCCGTGTTCATCACCACCTGCTGTGGGGTGGAGCCTGGCGAGGTCGTGATCTTCTCATCTTTGAAGAAGCCAAGATTTTTGACGTTCTCCGTGGACTGGTCGATCTTGCTCTGATTATAGGCGTCACCATCAGCCACGGTAAGTTCGCGGCGGATCACCTTATCCTCGGTGCGGGTATTGCCGGTGATGTCAATTCGCTGAATCCACACGCGCGGGCCATTCACCACATTCAGCACAATGGCGAGGGTGTGGTTTGCCGGGTCCGGAGTCACCTGTGGATTTACAGTGGCGAATGCGTAACCCAGGTCCAGCGCGCGCTTGTTAAGTGCGTCCACGCCCTCCTGCAAGGCATCACCGTCGAACCAGTCTCCCTTGGAAAGCGGCACCAATCCGCGCAGCTCTTTCTCTGGCAGGTTCGGGATGCCAGACACAATCTTGAGCGAGCCGATTTTGTATCGCTCTCCCTCGCTAACTGTGTAGGTCAGGTAAAAGGATTTACGGTCCGGGCTAAGATTGGCATTGGCACCAACAATCTGGAAGTCCGCATAACCTTTGTGGAAGTAAAATTTGTGCAGCAGATATTCGTCGTACTCGATCCGCTGCGGATTATAAACATCCGTGCTGGAAAGGAACCGCCACCAAGCATTCTGCCGGCTGGAGACCACATCGCGTAATGCCGACTGCGAGAAATGCTGATTACCAATAAAGGTGATCCGACTGATCTTGGTTGCCGCACCTTCATCGCATTGAAAAACCACGTTCACGCGGTTATCCGGCAGCTTGATGATATTCGCCGTTACCTGGGCGTTATAATGCCCTTTAGCGGCATAGGCATCCAGCAAGGCGCGCCGGTCTGCCTCAGCGGCCTGGGGTGTATAGACCGACCGCGGCTTGAGGGCGACCGCAGCAGCAGCCTCCTTGTCTGTCAAAGTCTTGTTGCCTGAAAACAGCACCTGATCGACGAGAGGGTTCTCGACCACGGCAACGTTCAGATTACCGCCGTCGCGCGTGATGTTCACGCTTTGGAACAACCCCGTGGCATAAAGTGTTTTTACCGACTGGTTGATCCTTTCCGGGTCGAACGAGTCACCAGGCTGAACCACCATATAGGCGATAACAGTGCTGCTCTCGATGCGTTGATTGCCCGTGACGTTAATGGCGGCAATGGTGCCGCCAGCCGGAATTGCGGCGTCCTGAGTGGTCGCGGCGAACGCCGAGGCACCTAGGCCGGGGGCCGTAAGCATTGCCGGTAGCAAGCATACAGATGCCAGAAGGACGGAGCGCGGCTTTAGTAGCAATCGAAATCTCCCAACCAAAATCACCGATACCCGGGACTTGCCATCTCGCGGCGTTTGGCACGCGAATGGCCGCCGGGCAAGGTACAAGCGCCGAATGACGCAGCTTTAGCCTAAAGTAAATGTGTGAACCATGCGACCGCCCCCAGCCTGGTGAGGTCATTAAATGTTACCAGCATCACCAGGGACAGAATTACCGCCACCCCCACTCGCAACCCAGCCTCCCTGGCCTGTTCCGGCACCGGGCGGCGGATAAGGAATTCCACGGCATAAAACAGCAAATGCCCCCCATCCAGAATGGGGATGGGGATGAGGTTGACCAGACCAAGATTGATCGAGAGCAGGGCGATCAGATTAATCATCGCCACCACGCCCAGTGCTGCCGCCTGCCCGGATATCTGCGCAATGCCAAGCGGCCCTGCCAGGTCCCGCAGGCCGCGATGCTGCACAATCAGGGTCGACATTCCAGCAAACCAGCCGGATATCTGCTGACCCGTTTCTTGGAACGCCGCTGCGATAGCCTGCCCCGGCAGCAGGCGCTTCAGGTTCGATTCGGTACCCAAAACCCCCAATCGGCCGATCTCTGTGCCATCCATCGTGGTTTGCCCGACCGTTACCGGCAGCATCAACTGCTTGCCAGCGCGGGCAATGGTGAAATCCAGCACCGAATCGGGGTGCGCGACGACGATCTGCTGCAAATCGACGAAGTTTTTAATAGGCGAGCTGCCGATGGCGAGCACCCGATCTCCGGCGAGGAGATGCGAGGAGGCCGCTGGCGAGCCCGGCTGGATCTGGCTCAACACAGGCTGTGTGGTAAGCTGCCCGGCCGTCATGAACAGCCCAGCATAAACCACCACGGCCAACAGCAAATTGGCCAGCGGCCCCGCCGCGACGATCACCGCTTTTGAGCCCAATGGTGCCGCCCCAAAAGAGCCCGGCCGCGCCGAGGCTGAATTCTGTTCCTCGCCCCATCCCTGCATTTTTACGTAACCGCCGAGCGGAATCGCTGAAACCTGCCACACTGTGCCGGATTTTGCCTTCCGCTTGAGCAGCGCCGGACCAAACCCGATCGAGAATGTCTCAACCGTTACCCCCTGGCTGCGCGCGGCAAGATAATGCCCCAGCTCGTGCACAAAAATCAGCACGCCAATCTCGAAGATGAAAGCAATAATGGTGCGCAATAAATCCAGCATAATCAGGCGGCCTTGGCTTTTGCCATCGCCCTGGCGGCGGCGGCGCGTGCGGCGGTGTCTATGGCAAGCACAGCGGCGATATTCGGCACTGGCGGGGCGCCCAGCTCTTGCATCACCGCCTCAACGGTTGCGGCAATATCCAGGAAGCCGATCTTGCGGTCCAGAAAAGCCGCCACAGCCACCTCATTGGCCGCGTTCAGCACCGCGGGGGCCCCGGCACCCGCGGCAAGCGCCTCGCGCGCCAATCTCAGCGCCGGAAACCGCGTTTCATCCGGTGCGTGAAATTCCAGGCGCGCAACCTGCACGAGGTCCAGCTTCGGTGCCTGCGTGGCAAGCCGCTGTGGCCAAGCCAGCGCATGGGCAATGGGAATGCGCATATCCGGCGCGCCAAGCTGGGCCAACACCGAACCATCGGCATAACAGACCATGCCATGAATAATCGATTGCGGATGCACCAGCACTTCAATTTGTTCAGATGACAGCGAAAATAATCTCGCAGCCTCAATCACTTCCAGGCCTTTATTAAACATGGTCGCGCTATCGATGGAGATTTTGGCGCCCATCGACCAAACCGGGTGCCGCAATGCTGC
>JAGWIL010000478.1 GCA_028866335.1 Rhodospirillales bacterium | reverse complement strand
GGCGAGCATGGCGGCGACCCGGCTTCCATCAGCTTTTGCGATAGCGTGGGGCTGGATTATGTTTCCTGCTCGCCCTACCGCGTGCCGGTGGCGCGACTGGCGGCAGCACAGGCGGCCATTGAAGCCAAGGAAGTGCATTTCCGCGACAAATAGGCGCAGCCGTTCTGTTATGTGCCGTCTAGCGACGGCACGTGGCAATTGGCCAGGATTTTTTTATTGAATTTAGGCCAGAGCTGCGTTTCGCCCAGCAACGGCACGCCGATATAGCCGTGTAATTGCAAATTTCCAGCGGGGTCGAATTTTACTGTCGTCCGGTAAACGCTGCCATTTCGTGGGTCTTGCAACGAGCCCTTCCAGCGTTTTGTGCCGTCTCCCGCTGGTTGGGCGGGGGCCACGCGCAGCATGAGAAACCCGCATTGCGGTTGGCCGCGCCAGGTATCTGGCATTGCATCGCCAGGGTGAGTTAAGGCGATTCCCGCGATGAAACCGCAGAGATCATCACCGCAAGGGGTGATCTGGAGCACGATCTCTCGCCCGGAGGATATCCAATACCCTGATTTAAAAGGCTTTGCCTGGGCGGAAGCGCCGAAGGCGGTGCTGGCCAGCATAAAACTGACCAGCAACAACACCCGCAAAAAATTTAAATCTCCCAGACGGCACCGCTTGTTGAGGCTTTCCGTCCTGGAGCTTCTAACAAACCTGGAGGCTGGCGCGGCAGCATTAATATGTAACAAGAGCGTCATTTCCAGTTGTTGTGACAAAAAAGCAGCAGCGGCGCGTGAGGCGGGTCAGGCGTGGTCCTTCGCCGTGCGGATGCGCGCGAAAGACTGCGCATCCTTGGCGCGGATGAACGGGTTGGTCGCCCGCTCCACCCCTAGGCTCACCGGCAATGTGGGCTGGCCCATGCCCCGCAGCACCTGAATCTGCCGCGCGCGTTGCAGCAAAGCCTCGTTTTGCGGCTCCACCGTCAGCGCGAACCGGGCGTTGGAGGACGTGTATTCATGCCCGGCGCAGACCAGCGTTTCATCCGGCAGGTCGCTATATTTGGCGATCGAGTTGAACATCTGCTCGGCGCTGCCTTCAAACAGCCTGCCACAGCCGAGGCTGAACAAAGTATCGCCAGGCAGCAGGATGTTACCATCGGCGATGAAGTAGGAAATATGGCCGAGTGTGTGGCCGGGGGTCTCGATGACGCGCAGCCGTGCGCTTCCGAAATCTACCAGAGAGCCTTCATGCACAGCAATGTCCAGCGGCGGCAGGCGGTGCGCATCGGCCTGGTTGCCGACGACGGTGGGGTGGTACATCGCCACAAGCCCCGCCACGCCTGCGGTATGGTCGTCGTGATGGTGGGTAAGGAAGATGAAATCCAGGCCGATCCCTAGCCGTTCCAGCACAGAGAT
>JAGWIL010000477.1 GCA_028866335.1 Rhodospirillales bacterium | reverse complement strand
AAGCTCGCCGCTGAACATATCGACGTCACCCAGCCCCCCCGCCCAGATTTTTCCGGCACCATTCATCCACTCTCGCGCACGCAGGAAGAGCTGGCCGCGATCTTCGCTGCAATGGGTTTCAGCATCGCCGAAGGGCCGGATATCGAGAATGACTGGAACAATTTCTCCGCCCTTAACATCCCGTCTCATCACCCTGCCAGGGCGATGATGGATACATTCTATTTAACAACCGGCGCGGTGCTGCGCACCCACACCTCGCCGGTGCAAATCCGCACCATGCTGGAATGGGCAAAGACCGGAGGGCTGGGCACCTCCCCCGCCCCCATCCGCATCATCGTACCCGGCCGTACCTTCCGCGCGGACCACGATGCCACCCATTCCCCCATGTTCCATCAATGCGAAGGGCTGGTGATTGGCGAAGGCATCCATCTCGGGCACCTGAAAGGCTGCCTGATCGACTTCCTGCGCGCTTATTTCGGCATTCCGGAACTGCCCGTGCGGCTGCGCTCCAGCTATTTCCCCTTTACTGAACCTTCGATGGAGGTGGATATCGGCTGGAACCGCAAGACCGGCGAGATTGGCGGCGGAACGGACTGGCTGGAGATCGGCGGCTCCGGCATGGTGCACCCCAACGTGCTCGCCAATTGCGGCATAGACCCGCGCCGCTTCCAAGGCTTTGCCTTCGGCATGGGGCTGGAACGAATCACCATGCTTAAGCACGGCATTGCCGATTTGCGGTTGTTCTTTGAAAGCGACGTGCGCTGGCTGCGCCATTACGGGGCCTCGCCCCTAAGCCCCGCCAGCCTGCACGAAGGAATTTAAGCGATGAAATTCTCTCTCTCCTGGCTGAAAACCTGGCTGGACACCACCGCCTCGCTGGAAGACATCCTCGCCACCCTCAACAAGATCGGCCTTGAGGTCGAAGGCGTTACCAACAAGGCCGAGGCGCTAAACCCCTTCACCATCGCCCAGATCATCGAGGCGCAGCCCCACCCCAATGCGGACCGCCTGCGGGCTTGCCGCGTGAATGCAGGCGGGGCGGAGCTTTCTGTTGTCTGCGGTGCCCCAAACGCACGCACCGGGCTGAAGGTGGTGTTCGCGCCGCCGGGTGCCACCATCCCCACCAGCGGCCTTGTGTTGAAAGTGGGGGAGATCCGCGGCGTGAAATCCGAAGGGATGCTCACCAGCACGCGCGAACTGGGGCTGGGCGAGGATCATGACGGCATCATCGAGTTGCCTGAGGACGCGCCGATCGGCGCCAATTACGCCAAATGGGCCGGGCTGGACGAACCCATCATCGAAATCTCCGTCACACCCAACCGGGGCGACGCGCTTGGCATACGCGGCATCGCGCGGGACCTCGCAGCGGCGGGGCTGGGCACGCTGAAGCCTTTCGTCCCTGC
>JAGWIL010000476.1 GCA_028866335.1 Rhodospirillales bacterium | reverse complement strand
GAAACACGCAGAGACCGGCGAGGCGCGGGAGCTTGGCGTGGATGGCGTGTTTATCGCCATTGGCCATTCGCCCACCACGGAATTGTTTAAAGGGCAGATCCGCACGGATGAGGAAGGCTATATCCTCACCATGCCGGGCACCACCGAAACCTCTGTGCCCGGAGTGTTCGCGGCGGGCGATGTGCAGGACAAGATTTTCCGGCAGGCGGTAACGGCCGCTGGCACAGGCTGCATGGCGGCACTGGAAGTGGAGAAGTTCTTAGGTAATATTCCTCTGCATATAAGCGAGGCGGCATAATGACCGGGCAAAAAATGGATTGGGACAAGCTACGCGTTTTCCACGCGGTTGCTGAGGCAGGCAGCTTCACCCATGCGGGTGACACGCTGAATCTCAGCCAATCCGCCGTGTCGCGGCAGATTTCGGCGCTGGAGGAGGCACTTTCAGTACCGTTATTTCACCGCCATGCGCGCGGGTTGATTTTGACCGAGCAGGGTGAGGCGTTGAACCGCACCGTGCGCGAGGTGTTCGCCAAACTGGCGATGACCGAGGCGCTGCTGGCCGAAAGCAAGGAGAAGCCCGCTGGCCGGCTGAAAGTGACCACCACGCATAGCTTTGGGGTGACGTGGTTGGCACCGAGGTTGAAGACCTTCCTGAGCGCCCACCCTGATGTGACGGTTTCCCTGCTGCTGGACGATACGGATTTGGACCTGGCCATGCGCGAGGCGGATGTGGCGATCCGTATGCACCCGCCGCGCCAGCCGGACCTGGTGCAGCGGCATTTGGGCGAGATTCGTAGCCGCATCTGGGCCTCACCTGAATATTTGAAGGCGCATGGCACGCCGGAGACGCCGGAGGATTTGGATAAGCACAAGCTGATCCTGTTCGGGGACCGCAAACCGCCAGTGCCGGATGTGAACTGGCTGGGTGAGCTTGGCCGCAAGGACGGCACCACAAGGCGCGGCATATTAGAGGTGAACTCGCTTCAAGCCATGCTGGCCTGCATAAGGGCCGGGATTGGCGTTGGGGCGGTGCCGGATTACCTGGTTGGGGATGCGATGGGGCTGGTGCATATTCTGCCGGAGGTGAAGAATCCTCCGGTGGAAATGTATTTCGTCTACCCGGAGGAGCTGAGAAACTCCAAGCGCGTATCTGTTTTTCGTGACTTTTTGGTGAGTTCTATTGCGGAACGCAACGGCGTTAAGGGCTAAAACCATGCTTTCCGGTGGATTCGGGGCGGGCCCGGAACATGCTGTTACAGAAAAATCAACAGGGTTGCGAATTTAGCACTTAAAAAATTTCTATAGTGGCTTATATACAACATGCTTGGTGAGAGCCAAGCAGGGACTTCGGTCCCTACGTCTCCCAGACGTGAAGCCTCCCTGTTGACTTGACCCGCTGGCCATTGGCT
>JAGWIL010000072.1 GCA_028866335.1 Rhodospirillales bacterium | reverse complement strand
CCTGACGTTTTGGTTTGGTGCTGGCCGCAGCACTCACGCGTTGCAGATAAAGCCCGCGCCGCAAGCGGCTGCGTTCGATGATGCGTTTGGTAACGGCGGCAAGCGCGGGATGAACCATTTCAGGGGCTCCAGTAAATTTTCGGGTCGTGGCGCAACACGGCGCGCACGGGCATGGCCTCAATTGGCCCTGCGGACAAAGCCTGCCCCAGAACCTCACGCTTGGCGGCACCTTCAATGTGCAAAGCCAGCAAATCCGCCTTCAGCAGCACCGGCAGCGTGAGGGTGATGCGCGGCTCGCCCGCATTCGGTGCGGTTATCGCTTCAAAGCTCTGCCCTTGCGCTGGTGCCAGCGCATTTGCCAGGCGGTCACCGCCGGGGAAGAAAGACGCCGTGTGGCCATCCTCCCCCATACCTAAGACCGCCGCCGCCAGAGACAAGGGCAATTGTGCAAACTGCGCCTCCAACGCCGCCAGCCCGGCTTGCGGCAAGGCAGCGCCATTATACAGCGGGATAAACCGCGCGGCCGCCGCATTGTTAACCAGCAGATGCCGCCGCACCAAGGCCGCGTTGCTGCGGGGGCTTTCTTCGGGCACCCAGCGGTCATCCACCAGCGTGATGATCACGCGGGACCAGTCCAGCGGTGCCTGGCTCAGCGCCGCGAAAAACGCCCCCGGCGTGCTGCCGCCGGAAACCGCCAGCATGGCTTCCACCTGCACGGCAAGGCGGGCGGAAAGTGCTGCCGCCACATCCTGCGCCAACGCTTTTGCCAGCGCCTCCCAGTTTGGAAAGCTCTGCATCACATGCCGCCATCGGCCCAGGTGCGGCCGTCCCGCTCAATCAGCGCAATGGCCGCACTCGGCCCCCAGGTGCCCGCCGTGTAGGGTTTCGGCGGCTCTGGAGCCTGGCTCCAGGCTTCCAATATCGGGTCGATCCAGGCCCAGGCGGCCACCACCTCGTCGCGGCGCATGAACAGGGTTTGGTTGCCGCGCACCACGTCCATCATCAGCCGCTCATAGGCATCCGGGTTACGCTCGGCAAAGGCCGAGGCGAAGCTCATATCCAGCGGCACCGGGCGCAGGCGCATCCCACCAGGGCCGGGATCCTTGATCATCAGCCAGAGCTTCACCCCTTCATCCGGCTGCAAACGGATAACCAGGCGGTTTGGGACGATCGGCCCAGCCCCCTGGCCAAACATGGAATGCGGCACCGGGCGGAAGGTAATCACGATTTCCGACACACGCTCCGCCAGCCGCTTGCCGGTACGCAGATAAAACGGCACGCCCGCCCAGCGCCAATTTTCAATTTCGGCTTTCAAAGCCACGAAGGTTTCCGTCCGGCTGGCGGGCTGGCCCAGCTCCTCCAGGTAGCCCGGCACTGGCCCACCGGCGGAAGCCCCGGCGCGGTACTGGCCGCGGACCCAGTTGGGCGCTTCCATGGGTTTTAACGCCCGCAGCACTTTCAGCTTTTCATCGCGCACCGCATCGGCATCCAGCATCGCGGGCGGTTCCATCGCCACCAGACAGAGCAGTTGCATGATATGGTTCTGCACCATGTCCCGCAGCGCGCCCGCCGTATCGTAATACCCCGCACGGCCTTCAACCCCCAAGGCTTCGGCCACGGTAATCTGCACGTGGTCGATATGCGCGGCGTTCCACAAGGGTTCAAACAACCCGTTAGCAAAACGCAGCGCCATCAGGTTCTGCACCGTCTCTTTGCCCAAATAATGGTCGATCCGGTAAACGCGGTCTTCCGGGAACACCTGGGCGATCGCCTCGTTCACCGCATGGGCGGAAGCGCTATCTTTGCCCACCGGCTTTTCCACCACCACCCTGGTGTTGCCCCGCACCAGATTAAACCGGCCCAGGTTTTCACAGATGGGACCGAACAAAGCCGGGCCGGTGGCAAGATAAAAGACGATGGTATGCTGTTTATATTGGGCCAATTGCGCCGCCAGATCCGCCCAGCCGGCCTCGCCCGTGGCATCCGCGGCGATATAGTGCAGCCGCTTCATGAACCGCTCCATCAGCGCAGCCGGGCGTTCCACCTTTGGCACATGCTCTTCCACAGCTTCTTTGGCCAGGGCGGCGAACGCCTCCTGCGATAACTGCCCGCGCGAAACGCCGATAAGCACGACGTCCCCGGGAAGCTGCCCGGCGGCATCGCGCTCGAACATCGCGGGGATGAGCTTGCGGCGGGAAAGGTCTCCGGTAGCGCCGAAAACGACAAGTACAAAAGGCTCGACTGGGATCACGCGGCTTGTCATCAGCACTCCTCCGGGATGCACTTCACCCTGAACATATGCTTACATGAAGTAATCGCGGTGGATGGCGGCGTAAAGGACCACTTGCGCGTAACCAGGAGACCAGAGGCATTATGGTGGAATTGTTCAAAGCAGCCGCACGGCCTGAGATGCCCTGGAAAAATGGCGGCGGCATTACCCGCCTGGTGGCGAGCGCGCCGGGCAAGGGCCGGGAGTTCGGCTGGCGGATGAGCCTGGCGGATGTGAATGAGGCTGGGGCATTTTCGGTTTTCCCCGGTATCTCACGGCTGATGGGGATATTAGAGGGACGGCTGCTTCTGGAGGTTCAGGGCATGGCGCCAGTGGAGCTGGCACCCGGCGGTACAGCTTTCGCGTTCCCTGGTGATGCGCCAACCTTTGGCTCGCCAATGGGCGGGATGGTGCGGGACATCAATTTGATGTTCGACCCGGAATGCTTCACGGCCACGCTGGATTACGCGGCGGCGGGTGTAGAACGCGCTGCTGGTGCGGTGGTGCATCTGGTGCTGGCGCTAGAACCCCTGACGCTGAACGGCATGGCATTGGCGGCGATGGACGCCGCACTGGTGCCCGCAGGGGAAGCGATAAGCACACATGGCGGCAAGCTATGGGTCGCGGGGTTGATGGTCCGCGATTGAGGCTTAATGAGTTTTTGGTGAGCGACCCTTTGAAAAAGGTACTTGTATGAATCGCGGATTAAGACTGGGCTTCATGCTCATCTTCACCCTTATCTCCTGTCTTTACCTGCTCTATCTGGTCAGTTGCATTCATTTGATCATCGCAATGCATGCCCCCGGACAACCGCGATTCATGAGCGCGATACAAGAGCTTCCGCAATCTGATTTTGCCAGGTTCTGGTATGTTGGCACACGGCTGGTCGCTCAACGTGCCGCAGATTTCGGCATCCACATAGCACTCCCTCCAAACTTTACATCCATTTTCACGCTCGACATCCTCTCCCCCGCTTCACACCCGGAATTGATCTGGCTCTACCCTCCTACAATGGGGTTATTGGCGATGCTCTTTTCCTGCTTGCCGCTATGGTTAAGCTTCTGGGCGTGGCGTGGTGTCAGCCTCATCGTCGCTGCGGCCTGCTGGCGCTATGCACGGTTGAGCTGGCCCGTCATCGTCATGGGTTTGGCCAGCACCGCAGCCCTGCATGACGCGGTTGGTGGGCAGAACGGTGTATTTATGGCTGGATTCTATGTGGCGGGATTGCTGTGTTTCGAGACGAGACCCCGCTTCAGCGGCTTTGCCGCCGGATTGCTCAGCCTGAAGCCTCAGCTCGCGGTCGCACTTCCGATGATTTTGCTGAATCGCCGCTATTTTCCAGCATTATTAGTCTGCCTCCTCACTGGCCTTACACTTGTGGCATTATCAATCCTCGCCGAGGGTTGGCATAGCTGGATCTGGTTTTTCACCGTCTCCGAACCCAACGCGACCCGTATCCTCAACGCGCCAGCATCGCATCTTGTCCCAGGCGGCTATACCGTGCTGATGATGGCCCGCAGCTTGCACGCCTCTTTGGCAGTTGCATGGGCCGTGCAACTCACCTTTACAGTCATCGCGGCTTTCTTCATCTGGCGCGCCTGGTGCCAAGCAGAGGCCGATCCCATTGCGCGCATGGCCGTTACCGCCAGCCTCGCGCTGCTGCTTAGCCCTTATGGTTATATCTACGACCTCGTTTCCTTCTCTGTCGCCATGGCGGCCATGTGCAGCCGTGCTGCGCATCGTTGGCCGCTCTTCGCGCTGCTCTGGCTGGCGGGGGGTTACACAATCACATTAGAAAATCTCACCGGCGTGATCTTCATGCCCTTCGCGGCCATCGCCGGGGCAACACTTAGCTGGCATTACATGCGCACAAGGCCTGCAACCACGACCAACCGGAACACACGGCCAGAACCACGTTGATGTCTAGCGGTTCCGAACCCAGCCCAGAACTCTGACAATTTTCATAATTAGACATAGGGATTATCGGATCAGCTTATCTACTTTAATAAACGCTCAAAAGGCAGGGAGAAATAGCTCCAGCAGTTCCGATGCAAGAAAGCTGCCTCAACACCAGTCGAGGCAGCTCTTTTCAGATAAATCTAAGCCCCTCGCAAGGGTTCTGGAACCTCTCTTCGCTTAAAACGCCAGATTGTTCGCCTGCATCACCAGTGGAAGTGCGCGCACGGCATCCAGCACCGCTTCCGGCGTTTCGCCGTCGGTGGAAACCAGACATATCGCGTCAGCGCCCTCAGCCGCGCGGCCCAGATGGAACGTGGCGATGTTCACGCCCGCATCCGCCAGCGTCATGCCAAACCGGCCAATAAATCCCGGCTTGTCCTTATTCGTCACGTACAGCATGTGCGGCGCGAAATCCGCCTCCACCTTGATGCCTTTAATTTCCACCAAACGCGGCTTGCCGTTGCCAATCAGCGTGCCCGCAACGGAGCGCGTGCCCTTCTCGGTGGTGACCGAGATGCGCACCAAAGTCTGGTAATCGCCGCTGCGGTCACTCACAACTTCCGCCACCTCAATGCCATGGTCGCGCGCCAAAACTGGGGCGTTCACCATGTTCACACCTTCCATCACCGGGCCGAGCAGCCCGGCCAAAGCGGTGGCGTTCAACGGGCGATGGTTGAGTGGTGCTGCCGCACCTTCATACTCCACCAGAATACGCTGGATCGCGCCATCCTGCACGCGCGTAAGCTGCCCAGCGAAACCGCCCAGCAACCGGCACAGCTCCATATACGGGCGCAGGCGCGGTGCTTCCTCGGCGGAAACGCTCGGCATGTTCAGCGCATTGGTAACAGAGCCGGTCAGCAGGAAATCCGATATCTGCTCGGCCACCTGTAGCGCCACATTCTCCTGCGCCTCGTTAGTGGCAGCGCCCAGATGCGGGGTGCACACCACGTTTTCCAGCGCAAAAAGCGGGCTTTCCTTGGCGGGCTCCACCTCGAACACATCCAGCGCCGCGCCGGCAACATGGCCAGAGACCAGCGCATCATACAACGCAGCCTCATCCACCAGCCCACCACGGGCGCAATTGATGATCCGCACGCCCTTCTTCATCTTCGCAATCGCCTCAGCGGAGATGATGTTGCGCGTCGCTTCAATCAACGGCGTGTGCAGGGTAATAAAATCTGCCTTGGCAAAAATCGTGTCCAGATCAGCTTTTTCCACACCCAACGCGATGGCCCGCGCCTCGGTAAGGAACGGATCATATGCCAGCACCTTCATCTTCAAGCCTACGGCACGGTCCGCCACAATGGAACCGATATTACCGCAGCCGATAAGCCCCAGCACTTTGCTGGTCAGCTCCACGCCCATGAAGCGGTTTTTCTCCCACTTGCCTTCCTTGGTGGAGGACGTAGCCTCCGGCAATTGCCGGGCCAGCGCGAACATCATTGCAATTGCGTGCTCAGCCGTGGTGATGGCGTTGCCATTGGGCGTGTTCATCACCACCACGCCGCGCGAGGTAGCGGATTTCACATCCACATTATCCACGCCGATGCCAGCGCGGCCGACGACTTTTAAATTCGTCGCCACCTCCAGCACTTCTTTCGTCACCTTGGTGGCGGAACGGATGGCAAGCCCATCATACTGCCAAACAATCTCGCGCAGCTCCGCCGGGGTGAGGCCGGTTTTCACATCCACTTCAACGCCGCGGTTTTTAAAAATCTCGATGGCGGCGGGCGACAGCTTGTCGCTAATCAGAACCTTGACCATATAAAGAATTCCTTGAGGCGCGGTTTATAACGCCGCGCGGAAACATGTTTTAGCTGGCAGCAACCGTGTCGATTGCGTAATCGATCCAGGGCAGCAGCGCCTCGATGTCAGACGTCTCGACCGTGCCACCACCCCAGATGCGCAGGCCCGGCGGCGCATCGCGGTAGCTGGCGATATCAAACGCTGCCTTCTCCTTCTCCAGCAATGCGGCGATAGCCTTGGCCGCTTTGGCCTTGCCAGCGTCATCTAGCGCCATAAACCAGGGCGCGGTGATGGCAATGCACATGGAGGTGCAGGCGCGCGTTTCGGCGGCTTCCGCCAGAAAACTCACGCGCTCATTGCTTTCAACCCATTTGGAAACGGCCCTGAAATTGGCTTCGGAACGGGCGATCAGCCCTTTCAGCCCGCCAAGGCTCTCGGCCCAGCGCAGGCCATCCAGCGCATCTTCAACGCAGAGCATGGAGATGGTGTTGATCGTCTCGCCCTCGAAAATACCTTCGATGAGCTTGCCGCCAGAGGTAAGGCGAAAAATTTTCGGCAGCGGCCAGGCGGGCGTGTAGGTTAACAGCCGCTCAACCGCGCGCGGGGAGAGCGCCAGCATACCATGCGCCGCCTCGCCGCCCATCACCTTCTGCCAGGACCAGGTGACAACATCCAGCTTATCCCATGGCAGTTCCATGGCGAAGGCAGCGGAGGTGGCATCCACAATCACCAGCCCTTCGCGGTCGGCCGGAATAAAATCACCATTCGGGAAGCGCACGCCGGAGGTGGTGCCGTTCCAGGTGAGCACCACGTCGCGGTTGAAATCCACCTGCGTGTGATCGGGCAGCTTGCCGTAATCGGCTTCAATAATCTGGGCGTCGGGGAGCTGAAGCTGCTCCATCACATCCGTCACCCAGCCGGCGGAGAAGCTCTCTTGCGCCATAACGGTGACCGGTCGCGCACCCAGCAAGGACCACATCGCCATCTCCATCGCGCCGGTGTCTGATGCCGGAACAATGCCCAGGCGCCAGCCTTCCGGCATACCGAGGACGGATTTGGAGCGGGAGATGACCTCCGCAATGCGGGCTTTCGGCTCCTTCGCGCGGTGCGAACGGCCGAGCAACGCGCCTTCAAGGGCGGCCAGCGAGAAGCCAGGGCGCTTGGAGCACGGGCCGGAAGAGAAATTAGGGTTCTGCGGACGCAGCGCAGGCTTGGCGGCTGTAGAAAAATCTGCCATAAAACATCTCCCTTACAGAAGAAAAGCGCCCCGGTGGGGAGGCGTGACCCGAGG
>JAGWIL010000475.1 GCA_028866335.1 Rhodospirillales bacterium | reverse complement strand
CTGTCCGCCTGGCTTCGGGTGAAGGATTCATCCTCCCCTTAGCCATGTGGCGCGGCTTTGTCACCCAGGGATGCGTTG
Organism: Rhodospirillales bacterium; assembly: GCA_028866335.1. The sequence goes on along the minus strand of JAGWIL010000475.1, from coordinate 1,346 downwards.
CGCTTTGGTGACAGACAACTGCTAATGCCCCGTGGAGCCAAACCCGCCAGCGCCCCGGCTGGTCTCTGTCAGGTCGTCCATCTCTTCCCAGGCGGCGCGCACCACGGGGGCCAGCACGGCCTGGGCGATGCGCATACCGCGCGTGACCTCAAACGCGGCATCGCCGGAGTTGAGGACGATCACACCCACTTCGCCCCGGTAATCTTCGTCAATGGTGCCGGGGGAATTGGGCAGAGTGATGCCGTTTTTAAGCGCGAGGCCAGAGCGCGGGCGGATTTGTAGCTCATAACCCTCCGGCAAGGCGACGCAGAAGCCGGTGGGGATGAGGGCACGTTTGCCGGGCTCGATGATAACAGGTGCCTGCACGGCAGCCAGCAGGTCGGCTCCGGCGGCGCCAAGTGTGGCGTAGGCAGGCAGGTCCAGCCCCTCGCCATGCGGGAGACGGCGGATTTTAACGCCAACAGATTTCATTTGAAATAATCTCCGATCTTCGCGGCAAGGCGTTGCGCCACCGCCAGCTTGTTCATGCGGTCCCAGTGCTCGCTGCCGGTTTGGGTGAGCAGCAACACCTCGTTCTCATTGCCGCCCATAATGCCGGTGCCGCCGACATTATTGGCCACCAGCCAGTCGCACCCCTTGCGGGCGCGCTTGGCGGCGGCGTGTTCCGCGAGCTTTTCTGTCTCCGCCGCGAAGCCCACCACAAGGCGCGGGCGGTTGGGGCCGGGGGCGGAAATGCCCGCCAGAATATCCGGGTTTTCAGCGAGGCTAAGGGCAGGCGGTGCCTTGCCATCTTTCTTGAGTTTTTGCCCCGCCTCGGTGGCGGCACGCCAATCCCCCACCGCGGCGGCGCATACGGCGATGTCAGCCGGCAGGGCCGCCTGCACAGCCGCCTGCATCTCGCGGGCGGTTTCCACGTGGATGGTGGTGAGGCCCAGCGGGTCCGGCAGGGCGACCGGGCCGGAGATGAGCGTGACCCGCGCCCCCAACGCCGCCAGAGCCGCGGCGATGGCATGGCCCTGTTTGCCGGAGGAACGGTTGGCGATGAAGCGCACCGGATCAATCGGCTCATGGGTAGGGCCGGAGGTGACGATGGCGTGTTTGCCCTTCAGCGGCCCGTCATTCAGCGCGGCCTGGATGGCGGCGAGGATGACCGGCGGCTCCGCCAAGCGGCCAGGGCCGTATTCGCCGCAGGCCATCGGGCCTTCATCCGGTTCTACTACCAGCACGCCGCGCTGTTTCAGCAATGCCATATTGGCCTCGGTGGCCGGGTGCTGCCACATGCGCACATTCATAGCCGGGGCCACCAGCACGGGCTTGTCCGTTGCCAACAGCAGCGTGCTGGCGAG
>JAGWIL010000474.1 GCA_028866335.1 Rhodospirillales bacterium | reverse complement strand
GGCGCAGGCGTTCAATCTCTATTTCGGCATTCCGCTGCCCATAGGCTACGCCATTGGCTCGCTCATGATCATCCCGCTCGTTACCTTCGGGATGACATTGCTTTCAAAACTTCAAGCCTGGACACAGCCTCTCTGGCTTCTGCTGCTGTTCTCCCCGCCCGTCGCGGTACTGGTGGGAGACCCGCACGCCATCTCGAACTGGACCAACTTCGCCGGCTCTTCCCCCAGCGGCACCGCCTTCAACCCGCTGTTGTTCGGTTCCGCCGCCGGCATCGCCCTTTCCCTCATCGCGCAAATTGGCGAACAGGCGGATTATCTGCGTTTCATGCCAGATAAAACCAAGAAATCTTCCTTCGGCTGGTGGCTGGCTGTTCTGGGTGCTGGCCCTGGCTGGGTCATTCTAGGGGCTGCCAAACAGCTCATGGGCTCCTTCTTCGCCTCCGTCGCCGTCGCGCATGGCACTAAGCTGGCGCAGGCGAATGAGCCGATCCAGATGTACCATACAGGCTTTACCTACATCTTTGGCGCCGGCTTTACCGCCATCACCATCGCCACCTTCTTCGTCATTCTCTCGCAGGTGAAAATTAACGTCACCAACGCTTATTCCGGCTCGCTCTCCTGGTCCAACTTCTTCTCGCGCCTGCTGCACGTACATCCTGGCCGTGTTGTCTACATTTTTTTCAATGTCGGCATCTCGCTCACCATGATGGAGCTGAATATGTTCTCCGTCCTGGGGCACATTCTTGGCTTCTATTCCAACGTCGCCGTGGCCTGGATCGGCGCGGTGGTCGCGGATCTGGTCATCAATAAACCTCTTCTTAAACTCAGCCCGTCTTACATCGAATTTAAGCGCGCACATCTGTACAACTTCAACCCGGTCGGCTTCGGCGCCATGGTTATCGCTTCCATCATCTCGGTGTTGGCGTTCTTCCATGTGTTTGGTGCATACGCTGCCGCTTACTCGGCGTTCATCGCACTCGCCGTTTCCTTCATCGCCTCGCCTATCATCGCCATTGCCACCAAGGGCAAATACTACATCGCCCGCGAGGCAGGCTATCATGCCGGTATCACGCACGACACGCTAAGCTGCGTTTCCTGCGGCTATGAGTATGAAGCCTTGGACATGACAGGCTGCCCCTTCCACAAGGGCAATATCTGCTCGCTCTGCTGCTCGCTCGATTCCGCCTGCCACGACGAGTGTAAAAAACCCCATGCAGAACCCGTGCTCTCTTACGGCACGCCAGCAGACCTTAACCACTAATCCTTGCAGCCGGGCCTTTAGGTCCGGCTTTTTTCTTGAAAGGGATAAAAGATGTTGCATGGAGATATTTCCAGCAGTGTGGATACTGTCGGCGTGGCGGTGGTGAATTACAAGATGCCGCGGTTGCATACGAAAGCCGAAGTGATCGAAAACGCCAAGAAGAT
>JAGWIL010000071.1 GCA_028866335.1 Rhodospirillales bacterium | reverse complement strand
CTTTGTCGCAGCGCCGCCAGCACCTCTTTCAATGTGGCGGTGTCGAACCCCATAACGCCATCCAGAAAAATGGGGCGTTCCAAATCCCCGGCTTCGGTGAAGCCATAGGAGGCCGGGTCGAGCTCGACATGGTAGCCCTTCTGCTTCAGCCCCAGCGGGTCGAGCTTGGCCTCCAGATGGCCGCGCACGCGGTACGCGCGGATGAGCATGAGCGCGCGGATGGAATCCAGCGTCGCTGCATGGGTGTCGGCATTGGCTGGCGTGGCGGATTGGGCCTGCCGGGGGGCGGCCTCGGTGCTCACGGTCTCGAACACGGAAGGCCGGGGTGCCCAGGAGGCACCAGCGGCATCAGTGAAGATGGCGCGGGTATCGTCGTCCAGCGTTGTGAACAAGGCGGCAAAGTCAGGATCGACCGAATGAGGCGCTTCCGCCCATTTGGCATAAAGCTGTGCAATAAACTGAGCATTTGCCCCGTTCATCGCGGTCGCGATCACGTCCACACCGGCCATCTGATCCATCCTCTCCCAGAGCCAACCACCCTGACCTTCAAGCACCGGCCAAGCAGAAGTTATGCAGAGCTTTATTTACGGCACATATAAGGCAGCAACGTTATTGTATTGTTACCCTGGGGACAGGCTGGGTTGCCGCACACGCATGGTTACGGCTGCCCTTCCGGCCCCAGGATTTGGGGACATAAAAAAACCCCCAGGGCGAGACCGCCATGGGGGAAATAAAATCAGGCAGTTAATGCCTTTTTCCTCAGGCGCTCAGCGCCTTCAGCATGGTGCTGCCCAGCGAGGCCGGGCTGTCCGCCACGAAGATACCCGCTTCCTTCATGGCAGCAATCTTCGCCTGTGCGGTGTCTTTACCGCCGGAGATAACCGCGCCGGCATGGCCCATGCGGCGGCCCGGAGGTGCGGTGGCACCGGCGATGAAACCCACAATCGGCTTCTTGATCTTGTGGCGGGCGAGGAACTCGGCACCGTCGATCTCAGAAGGTCCACCGATCTCGCCGATCATGATGATCGCCTGGGTCTCGTCGTCATGCAGGAACATGTCCAGCACTTCGATGAAATCCGTGCCTTTCACCGGGTCGCCACCGATGCCGACGCAGGTGGACTGGCCAAGCCCGGCAGCGGTGGTCTGCGCCACGGCCTCATAAGTGAGGGTGCCGGAGCGCGAAACGATGCCGATGGAGCCACGCTTGTGGATATGGCCCGGCATGATGCCGATCTTGCACTCATCCGGCGTAATCACGCCGGGGCAATTGGGGCCCACGAGGCGGGATTTGGAGCCGGAGAGGGCGCGCTTGACCTTCACCATGTCCAGCACCGGAATGCCTTCGGTGATGCAGACGATCAGCTCAACCCCGGCGTCGATCGCCTCCAGGATGGAATCAGCCGCGAACGGCGGCGGCACGTAGATGGCGGAGGCATTGGCACCGGTTTTGGCGATCGCCTCTTCCACGGTGTTGAACACCGGCAGGTCCAGATGCGTGGTGCCGCCCTTGCCCGGCGTTACGCCGCCAACAACCTTGGTGCCATAGGCCAAAGCCTGCTCGGAATGGAAGGTGCCCTGCGCGCCGGTGAAGCCCTGGGTGATGACCTTGGTATTTCTGTTAACGAGAACGGCCATTATGCGGCTTCCTTCACGGCTTTAACGATTTTCTCGGCCGCATCGGCCAGATTGTCTGCGGGGATGATGGGCAGGCCGGATTTGGCCATGATGTCTTTACCGAGCTGTACATTGGTGCCTTCAAGGCGCACCACCAGCGGCACGGAGAGCGAAACCTCGCGCGCTGCCGCGATCACGCCTTCCGCGATCACGTCGCAGCGCATGATGCCGCCGAAGATGTTAACCAGAATGCCTTCGACATTCGGGTCGGAGAGGATGATCTTGAAAGCCGCGGTCACGCGCTCCTTGGTCGCACCACCGCCAACATCCAGGAAGTTCGCGGGCTCGGCGCCGTAGAGCTTGATGATGTCCATGGTCGCCATGGCCAGGCCCGCACCGTTCACCATGCAGCCGATGGAACCATCCAGCGCCACATAAGAAAGCGAATACTTGTTGGCTTCCAGCTCCTTCGCGTCTTCCTCGCCCTCGTCACGCAGGGTTTCAATCTGCGGGTGACGGTAGAGGGAGTTGTCGTCGAAGGTTACTTTGGCGTCGAGCGCATAAATCTCGCCGGAGCCGGTGACGACCAGCGGGTTGATCTCGATGATCGCGACATCCAGCGCCACGAAGGCGTTGTACATGGCGGTGACGAATTTGGTGAACACGCCAACCTGCTTGCCTTCAAGGCCCAGGCCGAAGGCCAGCTTGCGAGCATGGAAGCCAGAAATGCCGGAGGCGGGGTCAACCGGGGCGCGGAGAATTTTCTCCGGGTGATTCTCGGCGACTTCCTCAATCTCCATGCCGCCCTCGGTGGAGGCCATAATCACGACCTCGGACACCGAACGGTCGATCAGCAGAGAGAGATACAGCTCGCGCTTGATATCGCAGCCGGATTCCACATAAACGCGGCGAACCAGGCGGCCAGCCGGGCCGGTCTGCTTGGTGATCAGCGTATGGCCGATCATCGCGGCGGCGGCTTCACGCACCTCGTCCAGGCTCTTGGCCAGGCGCACGCCGCCCTTGCCGTTGGGGTCTTCCTTGAACTTGCCCGCACCACGGCCACCGGCATGAATCTGGGATTTGACGACATAGATTGGGCCAGGAAGCTTCTTGGCGGCATCCACCGCTTCCTCGGGCGTCCAGGCGACATAGCCGTCCAAAACCGCGACGCCGAAGGATTTCAGCAATTCCTTGCCCTGGTATTCATGTATGTTCATATGGGGTTAGCCTGCCTGATCTTTTAAGGTTTACAAAGGGGGGCGTTGGGGGCCTGCTACTCTGATTCACCTGCCCGGGCAAGCAGCATCATGCACCGCAAGGCAATAAAACGGCGAAAAACCCGCTTTCCTTGCAGTTTCATGCCGCGATGGGGGCTGGTTAGGACCGATTAAGTCAAATGCGGCAATGCGAGATATTCCTCGCTCTGCATTTCTTCCAGGCGTGAGGCCGTGCGTTCGAACATATCGGCCCCCTCGCCGGAGCGGTAAAGCTCATCCGGGTAGGCCGCGGCGGAAGCGTAGAGCTTGCAGCGATGCTCATAGAGCGAGTCGATAAGGGTGACGAAGCGGCGGGCTTCGTCGAAATTATCGGGCGAGAGGCAGGGAATCCCGTCGATCAGCACGGTATCGTAGTGGGTCGCGATGGCGAGATAGTCCCCCGGCCCGAGGGCGGCCTTGCACAGCGCCTCGAAGGTAAACCGCGCCACGCCATTTGCCGCCACCGGCACGGGGAGCATCCGGCCCTGAACGGGCAATGCCTCCGCCCCCGCTGGTTCACCCTCGGCCAGATGCTCAAATACGCGGGCGAGGGCGGCATCGGCGCTGTCATCGGCGGGCACCACCCAGGTCTTCAGCCCGTGCTCGCGCCCGCGCCGGTAGTCCTGGTCGGAGTCCAGCACCAGCACATCCAGGTTCAGTTTCAGCAGGTTGATGAAAGGCTGGAAGGCGTCACGCCCCGGCTTGCCCGCGTATAAATCGTCCGGCAGCGTGTTAGAGGTGGCAACCACCACCACCTGGCGGGCGAACAACGCCTCAAACAGCCGCCCCAATATCATCGCATCGACAATATCATGCACCTGAAACTCGTCGAAGCAGAGCAATGCCGCCTCATCCGCGATGATGTCCGCCAGAGGCGGAATCGGGTCGCTCACCTCCGGGTGCTCGCGCTTTATCTTGTAAAATCGCTTATGCGCCTGCTGCATAAAGTCGTGAAAATGGATGCGCTGCTTGCGCGGAACGTCGGCGGCCTCGAAAAACAAATCCATGAGCATGGATTTGCCGCGCCCGACATCCCCCACGATATAGAGCCCGTGCGGGCGGTCCTCTGCCTCTTCCACCGGCTTGTGACGGAGCATCCGCGCGAACCAGCCTTCCGGGGCGTGAACCGGGTGGGGGTCGTAGCCGCGCAGCTTGGCCCAAAGGGCTTGCAACTGCTCCGCCGCCAACGCCTGGGCGGCATCGTAATGCAACAGCCCGGCAGCCACGCGGGCACGATAAGCGGCCATCACTCCCGGTTCAGTTATTATTAGTTTGGACATTTGCACCAATATTGCGCCGTTTTGTGCGGCGCAGCAAGATGCGAAGCCCTGCTCTGCCTTGCATGGGCGGCATGTTGGGCTTAACTCTTTTTCCGGTTTCAGAGCTTTAGCAGACTGGATTCAACCTATGGATGTCGCGGATTTTAATGCGCTCAGCGCGGCTTTGGTTTCGGCTGAGCCTTTTCCTCATATCCTGCTGGAACGCTTCATCAAGCCCGAAGTCCTGCAAGCGGTGGTTGCGGATTTGCCCGCCATGAAAGCGCGTGGCAGTTTCCCCATCGGCGCGTTGAAACTTGGGCCGAACGCCAAGGCCGCCATTGCCGCACTGGAAGGCCCGGCGTTCCGCGCCATCGTGGCGGAAAAATTTGGGCTGAATCTCGTGGGCGCGCCCCTGATGACCACGCTGCGCGGCAATTCCGGCGAGCAGGACGGACGCATCCATACCGATTCCTCGGCCAAGCGCGTCACTATTCTGCTCTACCTCAACCCCAGCTCCGGCGAGGCCTGGGCGCAGCATGAAGGCTGCCTGCGACTGCTGCTGGATGGGGAGAATTTGGAAAACTTCGCCAAAGAAGTGCCGCCAGTGGATGGCACGCTGCTGGTTTTTCCCAATGGCCCCAATACCTGGCATGGGCATAAGCAATTCGTCGGCCAGCGTTATGTGGTGCAGATGAATTACATGACCACCAGCACCAAGGCGAAAGCCGAAATGCGGCGGCACCATATCTCCGCTTTCATTAAACGCTTAACTAAAGCGGCCTAATCCCAAAAGTTCCGCCGCGGCACGGCTGACCGGTGCGGCGAACACCGAAGCCGCGAAGCCGTGCTGGATAATCCGGCCTTCGGCCAGCAGCGCCAGCGTATCCGCCTGGGCGGCGATGTCGTAGTCATGCGTTGCCGCCAGCACGGGAATGCCCCGCGCCAGGGCGGTTTGCTTCAGCCAGTCCAGCGTCTCATCACGCGTCTGCCGGTCCAGCCCGGCGGAGGGTTCGTCCAGCAACAGCAATTGCGGCCCATGCGCCAAGGCCCTGGCCAGCGCCACGCGCTTGGCTTGCCCGCCGGAAAGCTGGTGCGGCTGGCGGGCGGCCAACTCTTCCAGTCCCAGCTCCGCCAGCAGGGCCCGCGCCGCTTCCAGCCGCGTTTTGCCTTTCAGCGCATAGGCGGTGTTTTCAAGCACTGAAAGATGTGGGAACAGCCGGGTTTCCTGCGGCAGATAGCCGATGGGCCGCTGCTCCGGCGCCAAGCCCTGCCACGGCCTGCCAGTGGCTGGCAGCAGCCCTGCCAAGGCCCGCAGCAACGAGGTTTTGCCCTCACCGGAGCGGCCTAAAAGCGCGGTGAACCCGCGAATGGTGAAACAGGCGTGCAGCGGTACCGGGGTGGTAAGCGTGTAGTCAATCTCTATGGCGTTCACGCCGCGCGGGCCCGCAGCCCCAGCCAGAGCGGCACTGGCAATGTGGCCAGCAGAAACACCCCCACCAGCGGAAACACCGCTTGCAAGCCTAAATCCTGCACATCCGTCCAAAGCTGCACTGGCATACCGGCCGGGTAATACGCCACGATCAGGATGATGCCAAACTCTCCCAGTGCGCGCACCCAGGCGAGGGAGAGGGCCGCGGAAAGCCCGCGCCGGGCCAAGGGCAGCGTGACGCGCAATTGAGCCCGAAAGGGAGTGTCGCCCAAAGTGCGGGCCAGTTCCTCGTAATCCGGTGGCACCTGGGCAATGGCACCGCGCGCCGCCACCACATAAGTCGGCAGCGCCGCGTAGATCGTCGCCAGCAGAAATGCCGCCGGGGTGTTGGTGAGGGTGATGCCCAGCGTGCCAAACGCCCGGCCTAAAGGTGCGGCGGGGCCATAAACCACCGCCAGCAGAATGCCGAGGGCGAGCGTTGGCATCAGCATCGGCATCAGCACCACCGCTTCGGCCAGCAACACCAACCGCCCGCGAGACCGCCCCAGATAGACGGCCAAAGGCGTGCCCGCCAGCACGATCACCACCATCGCCGCCGCACCGCCGATGAGCGAGGTGGCGATGGCCGCCCAATCCTGCGGAGAGAGTGCCAGTGCTCGCCAGAAAACCCCATGGCCGATGAGGCCGGATAAGGGTGCCAGCAGAAACGCCAGGACTAGAATGAGGAACCCGGCGCGTAGCATCTGGTTACACAGACGGCCCTTTGCCCGGCCCGTAACCGTAACGCTTGAAGATGGACTGCCCTTCCGGCCCGGCCAGGAAGGCAACATAATCCGCCGCCGCCTTAGGGTCTGCCGCCGTCTTCAGCGCCATGGCGTAGAACACCAGCGGGCTGGGGTGGATGGTTTTGCCCTTCACTTCCAGGCTGGCCTTGGCATAGATGGCTTTCAGCGCAGGGTTGGAGATGTTCACCGCGTCCGGCAGCTCGATGAAGGGCAGCTTCTGCGAGACCACAGCGCTCTTATAGCCCAGAGTCGCGTCGATCTGCCCGGCTTCCAGCCGCGCCAGCAGCGAAGGCTCGGCGAAAATCTGCTGCGGGTTGAGCATCGGCCCGGCCACTTTCTGTGCAAAGCCTGGCAGCTTGTAATAAGCCTCGGCCAGTTGCAGGGCGAACAACACGTATTGGCCTTGCGGATCTACAGTGGGGTCTGTGCGACCGAAACGGAAAGCCGGGTTAAGGAAAATCTTCGTCCAATCGGCACCCTTGGCGGCGGCAAGCTGTGCGGCGAATTTGGAGGTGGGGGAATAAGCCAGAACCATGGAGGTGCTGGCCACCGGCACCGCCTTGCCCACGGCATACCCTGCCTCACGCACAATCTTGGCCGGGCCGGCAGAGACCGGCACGAACACATCCGGCTTCATAGCCCCGCCGGTGATGAGATGCGCCAGCGCCAATGCGCCCTGGCCGATGCCATGCACGCCAACACCCGTGGCGGCGGTGAAGGAGGGGTTCATCCCCTTATCCATCAGCTTGCCCATGGAGCCGGCATAGGCAACCGTGATCGCCTCAGCGGCAAAAGCCCGCCCGGCGGCGGCCAACGCAAAAGGGGCGGCGAGCAAGAGGCGGCGGGAAACAGGCATGACAGACTCCGATATGTTTGGCGGGGTATATCGATAAGCCATGGTGACAGTCAAACCCATAAAATGGTTGAATGCGCCGATGATGGAGTCTTCACCTCTGCGGCTGCGGCTACGGCTCAATGGGTCGCATGGCGTTGTCATGGGGCCTGGC
>JAGWIL010000006.1 GCA_028866335.1 Rhodospirillales bacterium | reverse complement strand
CCATAGAGACGGTAGATGCTTAGAAAGTCGCTTGATGCCGTCACCAAAGGCCCCTCTCGTTGATACGAAAGCCCCCGTCTCCACGGTAGGGCTCTCTATGCTCCATGATCTTATCGCCGGGGACGCGAGCGGACTCTCACAGAAGCTTCAAGATCATCGCATGAAGCTTTTCCCGCCCAAAGCGGAGAAGACGCTGCGGCGGTTCTCTTCGACAGAAACCGCCAAGATCATCGGCATCGCTGACAGCTACCTGAGAACGCTTTCGCTTGAAGGGAAGGGGCCGGCACCCGAGACCACGGCGCATGGGCGCCGCTCCTATTCCTTTAGTGACATTCGGGCACTTCGCGAGTTCCTCGATGAGTCTGGGAAGGGCGACCGGCGTTATCTGCCTCAACGCAAGGAAGGCCAGCATCTTCAGGTTATCTGCGTGGCCAACTTCAAAGGCGGCTCCGCCAAGACGACGACGTCCGCCCATCTGTCTCAGTATTTGGCGTTGCGCGGTTATCGCGTTCTGGCTGTCGATCTTGACCCGCAGGCCAGCCTGACGGCCCTTCACGGCTACCAGCCCGAATTCGACGTCGGTGCGGACGAGACGCTCTATGGGGCGATCAAATACGGACCCGATCGCCGGCCCACAGCCGAGGTGATCAAGGAGACCTATTTCCCGGGCCTACATCTCATTCCGGGCAATATCGAACTGATGGAGTTCGAGCACGAGAGCCCTCGCGCGATTTCTTCCAAGAAGGACACGATGTTCTTCGCGCGGATCTCGCAGTGCCTCGCGGAGGTCGAGGACCGCTATGACGTTGTCATCCTCGATTGCCCGCCGCAACTCGGCTTTCTGACGCTCTCTGCACTGTGCGCGTCGACCGCGCTGCTCGTCACCGTTCATCCGGAAATGCTGGACATCATGTCGATGTGCCAGTTCCTCCTGATGACCTCGGAGTTGCTGGAGGTGGTCGCCAAGGCCGGCGGCAACATGCAGTATGACTGGATGCGCTATCTGGTGACGCGATACGAGCCGACCGATGGCCCGCAAACCCAGATGGTCGGCTTCATGCGTTCGCTTTTCGGCGACCGCGTTCTGACGAGCGCGATGGTGAAATCGACCGCCATCTCCGATGCCTCGATGACGAAGCAAACGCTCTATGAGGTAACGCGCGAACAGTTCACCCGCTCGACCTACGATCGGGCGCTTGAGTCGATGAACCAGGTCAATGCGGAGATCGAGAGCCTGATCGAACAGGCATGGGGCAACTAGCAATGGGGCGCAAACAACTTCTCGAAGGTCTGTTCACTCCAGGCGAGGAGCCCGTCTCCGGAACCCCGCCGGTGACGGCTCGCAAATCTACAGGGCGCGGCGTCGGCCTGGTCGGCGCCATGACCGAGACGGTTGAGTCGATCCAGTCCGACCTTCGTCAAGCGCAAGACGATTTGCGTCAAGCCCAAGAGAAGGTTGAAGGCGGCGAACTCATCATTGAGATCGAGACGGATCTAATCGATCCTTCTTTTGTCGCCGATCGCCTCGATGACGATGCAGCCATGGACTCGTTCATCACGTCCATTCGCGAACAGGGCCAGCGTACCCCGATTTTGGTCAGGCCCCATCCTGACGCGCCCGGCCGGTATCAGATCGCCTTCGGTCATCGCCGCTATCGGGCGTTAAAGCTCATCGGCCGCCCCGTGCGGGCGATGGTGAAGCCGCTCAGCGATGAAGAGCTGGTGGTTGCCCAGGGCCAAGAAAACCAGGACCGCCTCGATCTGTCCTATATCGAGCGGGCGCTCTTCGCCGCGCGCCTCGAGGCGGGAAACTTCGCGCGCGATGTCATCTGCGTGGCGATGAACATCGACAAGACCGAAGTCTCCCGCATGATCAAATTGGCGACGACGGTTCCCGATGACCTGATCCGGGTGATCGGTCCGGCTCAGACGACGGGCCGCCGGCGGTGGATGGAACTGGCCGCGGCATTGGAGCAGACCGATTGGTCGGCCGAGCGCGACGGCATCCTCGATCTTTGCCGTAAAGAAGGCGCCACCGACAGCGATGCCCGGTTCGACCTGGTTCTGAAGAAGCTGTCGAGCCCCATCCGTCCCGCGCCATCAGGCCCGGCAGCGCCCTCGCAGCCGTCTAAAGGCGGCGCTCCCAGCTTCAAGGTTGACCGGAAGGCAGGTGTTATCCGGATCCGCTTTGACGAAGCCAACCTGCCCGAGGACGTGCTGGACGACCTCATGTCTCGGGTGAGGGATGTGTGCGATCAGTTCGGAGCCAAGACATGACCTAACGGGCAAAAGAAAACCCGCCTTGCCGGGCGGGTTTCCAATTTCAACCGCATCGCGGTGCGCGCGAGCTTGATGGTCTTGACAGCCTTCTTATAGCTCGAACCCCGGTTTTGGCCAAGCGAAAATTGCCGTTTTCGTGTGGACGGGAGGGGTGTGCCTGCCGCGATTCTCATCAGGAAGAGAATCACGATGGACACCGTTCAGCGACCTCCGCTGCGCGCCCGCGGTTACGCACCCGGGCTGCGCAAAATCACCCCTAGGATGCTCGAAACGATCGAGGCAACGGAAAGCCATGCGGCCACCCCGGCGGTGCCGAAGGGAAAGGTTCTGGCCGCCTTCAAAGCCGCCGCTCCCTTTCTGGGGTTTCGTCCGAGCGTCGTGCATGCGATCGACTGGCTGTTCCGCTGGTCCGAAGAGCAGGACTGGGCGCCATCCTCGCGGCCGATTGTTTGGCCGTCTGCCGCGCTTCAGCAGCAGGAGCTTGGCATCGGACCGAGCCAAGCGAAGAACCTGAACCGTCACCTGGTCGAGATCGGTGTCGTCGTGATGAAAGACAGCCCCAATGGCAAGCGCTACGGCCATCGGGACAAGCAGGAGCGCATCGTCGAGGCCTACGGCTTCGATCTGTCTCCGCTTGCCCACCGGCACGCTGAGTTCCTCGCTGTTGCCGAAGCGGGGCGAAAGGAGCGCGCGCAGCGGCAGTCGCTGAAGCGGCGGGCGACGATCGCCCGAAACGGAATACGCCAGCTCGTCGAGACCGCAGCCGAGCAGCAGCATACGAATGATGAATGGCAAGCCCACCGGCTGGCAGCTTCCCAGGCCTCGCAGGGCATCGCGGGTATGGGCGATCTCAACGAGATGGAGATGGGGGTTGCACGCTTGGAGCGCATTCACGGTGAAATGCGCCAGAGCTTGGAACTAGCCCTCGATCGGCGGAGGAAAGATCGCTGCGAGGTTCGCGATGATTCTGTGAATCATGACCCCAGGGAGCCAAAAAACTGGCCCCACATTACAACTACAAACCAACTTCTATATCCAAAGGATACTGTAATTGCTTCTAGGGAAGGTAGCTCGATTTCGGTCGTGCCAAATTCCCAAGATCTGAGATTAAGCGAGCCGGCTGAGCGACGCGAAGGCCGCCATCAAGAAGCGAGGCCCAGGGAAACAGCGGCTCGTTCCGATTCAGGCTCGATGCTAAAGATCACGCCAGCCCAATTGATGAATCTGGCGCCGCGGCTACGCACATATCTCGGCAATTCCGCACCGCGTTGGCCGGAGGTCGTCGATGCCGCGGACTGGCTGCGCGAAGAGCTTGGCATCTCGAAGTTTATTTGGGGGGATGCCTGCGCCGCCATGGGCCGTGAACAGGCTGCCATCGCTGTCGCCATCGTTTCGACTAAACCGACCGGATATTTCCGGGCGAGCCCAGGTGCCTACTTCCACGGGCTGGTCAGGCGCGCGCGTGCCGGCGAATTGCAGCTCATTCGCACCCTTTGGGGCATGCGGAACCAAGACAGCAGCGCGGCTCTACGGCAGTGATCGACGAGAGGCGTTAGGCTATTGCACGCGGGCGAGTTCATTCCACCGGGTGGTGTACCGTGGCGTGCGCATTTGCGCCTGCATCGACCAATGCCGGCGGATTCCCGTTGCGGCGAAAGTGAGGGTCCCGCTGCCCATCCGATTGTTGATTTCGTCCATTGCAGCCATCAACGGCGCCGACCGTCCTCGCCTGGAGGGCTCGACCAGGAACGAGCGTTGAGCGGTGCTGGCATCGACCAGGTCGTTCAAAACCACGCCTGCTTTGGAGAAGCGGTAGCCTGCACGCCAAATCCGGCGGCCGAGATCAAGGGCCATTGCAATAAGATCGCGGGTGTCGGCGGTGGCCTCGGGAAAACGCGCCGTCATCGCGTTTGAATATGGCTTGTCGCCATTGAATCTGTTGGTGTGCATGAAGACCTGCATTACGGACGCGGCGCGCGCCTGCCCACGAAGCTTCTCACCAGCCCGCGCAGCATAGAATGCGAGAGCTTGTTCCATCTCGGACCAATCGCTGACTGCACGGCCGAAGCTGCGGGTGACGGCGCACCCTTTTTGGGGGGGCGCTTCCAGCTCGAGGTCGGCACAGGCATTGCCCGCCAACTCGGCGACGATCCGTTCGCCCACAACGGTCAGAGTGTTACGCGCAAGACGCCGATCCACGCGCATCAAATCGGCAGCCGTCTTCACGCCGAGGTCCCCCAGCTTGCCGGCCGATGCGCGGCCAACGCCCCAAACCTCGCCGACCGGGACCAGGGCCAGCGCTTGCGCGCGCCGGGTCTCATCCATCAGATCAGCGATCCCCGAGCCGTCGAGCAGCTTCTTCTTTGCGGTATAATTAGCGAGCTTTGCCAATGTTTTGGTCGGCCCGATACCAACGCAACATGGAATGCCGGACCATCGCCGCACGGTCGCCGCCATGTCCTGGGCGAGCGGAAAACGGCTTGTTGGGCGGACCGCATCGAAGCTGACGAAAGACTCGTCGATCGAATAGGTCTCGATTTCCGGCGAGAACAGCGTGAGGATCTCGCCGATCCGTGCGGACATGTCTCCATAGAGTGCATAATTGCTGGAGAAGGCGACACCGCCGGCGCGCCGGAATTCGTCGCGTATTTTGTACCAGACATCGCCCATCTTGATGCCGAGATCCTTCGCCTCTTGGGATCGGGCAATCGCGCAGCCATCATTGTTCGACAGCACGATGACCGGACGTCCTTCGAGGTCCGGGCGAAATACCCGTTCGCAGGAAACGTAGAAATTGTTCATATCGATCAGCGCAATAGCGGCCATTGATTACCGCCGCCGCTGGCGGATCGTCGACGTCACGACTCCCCAGATTTCGAGGCTGTCTAAGTTGGCGATGGCGAATGTCGGGAAATCAGGGTTCGCACCCACCAGGCGGACGTTTGATGGTGCCGTGCGTGGTCCGTCCCATTGCAGGAATTTCGCGGTCAGCGCGCCATCGATAGCCGCGACGACGAGATCCCCACGCTCGGGTTGAACCGATCGGTCCACGATGGCGAGATCGCCATCATAGACGCCTGCACCCAGGAGGCTGTCACCGGAGATTTGCACGATGAATGTCGCCGCTGGCCGGGCGATCAAATGCTCGTTGAGATCGAGCCTACCCTCGACGTAATCAGCCGCGGGGGAGGGGAATCCGGCCGGCAGCTTGTCCAGGAAATAGGGTATCGAGACATGGGTGGCGGGCTCGGCGATGAGCAGCATGGGGTTGATCCAGAAGACTAGGCGAACGAGAACACAATAAGAACAAGCGTGCCGAAGAGTCCAGAGCGGCGATCTTTTGCGTCCCGTGAGCGACGGTCACATCGGCGGCAAATGGCTGCCCAGGCCGCTCACGCGATCACCGCGCGCGAGGTCAAACCGTGCCGCCGTGCCTGCCGGCATTTCCAGGACTGCGGTGACAGGGCTGCCGCTGAATGTGCCTGCGAGACTGAAGGGCACTCGGTCGCGCGCGATAGAGGCGATCATCCCGTCGCGTCGAACGAAGATCATGTCGAGCGGCACGATCGTATTTTTCATCCAGAAATCGACGATCTCGGGGCGCGGGAAGATGAACGCCATACCGGTTTTGGCGGCGAGGGTAGGGCGAAACATCAGCCCTTTTTCGCGCTCGTCAGGCGTCACGGCCATCTCGACACTGAATTGGACCGACGTGCCCGCCGCGTTCGTCACGGTGACGGCATTCTCCGGAAGCCCTTCCTGCGGCTGGCGGGTGATCTTGAGGTAGCCGCCAAAGGACAGCAACAGCACGGCGGGCACGAACGCCCAGGCGAGGGGGGATGTGATTGAGCGTCTCATCCCTAAAGGCTGCCGCGACAGTCTGCGAACGGGAACCGTGCTCGCGCGACGCGCCATTCGCAGAATCGGGGGCTACCGAAGTCACATCGGCTGAAGCGCCGGCAATGGCAAAGGAGCACCTGTCAGATGAACCAGACCACGTCGGCCTCCGAGATGGGAATGTTGCCCAGCCTCCAGGGACTTCCGCGCCTCGACATCAATCGAAACACGTTGACGGCGATGCGGGACGGCCGACCGGGCACCGCGCTCGCCATCGAGGCGATCCGCCTCATGAGGGGAGCCGGTAAGCTCAGCATCCCCGAATACCTGTATTACCGGCTTTGGGATCGTACCCTAACGCTGGACGACAAGCGTGCCTTCGTCGGCAAGAAGGCGCAGCACTTGATGCACCTCGCTTGCAATGACCGTCATTGGTATCAGACCGCCGCCGACAAAATCCTGTTCCAGACAATCATGCGCGGGGCTGGACTTCCGGTGCCGGAGACGCTGGCCGTCACGCAGCCGTTGCGCTGGCTTCCCCACGCCAAAACACTGGCCGTTTCCGAACGCCTTGCGGAGTGGCTGCGCGACCCGGCCCTCTACCCTCTGTTCGCGAAGCCCGCGGCGGGGAAATACAGCCTCGATGTGGCTTCGATCGAGCGCTTCGACCCCGCGCTGGACCAGCTTGTCTTCCTCGATGGCCACACCCGGACCATCGAGCAATTCGTCGGAGGGATGAGCGGCGGAAACGGCTATGTGCTGCAGCGACGCATGAAGTCCCATCCCGAACTGGTCGGACGCTTCGGACCGCGGCTTTGGTCCGTGCGCGCCTTGGTGCTGGTCGGCCGTGATGGTCCCATCCTTCACCGCGCTCTGGTGAAGATCGCCACGGGGACCAATCCGGCCGACAATTACTGGCGGCCGGGCAATATGGCTGCTGCTGTCGATACGATGACCGGCCAGATCACGCGCGCAGTAAGTGGCGCCGGCGCCGATCTCGCCGAGTGGTCATCGCATCCCGACACCGATGCCGCGCTAGTCGGAACCACGCTGCCCGATTGGGCCGGACTGCGGGACTTGGTGATGAATGCCGCCTGCGTTTTCCCGGGTATCCGCACCCAATCCTGGGATATCGCGCTCACGGACCAGGGGCCGGTGTGCCTCGAAGTGAACTACGGCGGCGACCTCAATCTGGCGCAGCTCGCCGAAGGCCGTGGCGTGCTCGATGGAGCGTACCGGGATCATCTGTCCGAGTGCGGCTATCGCTGTTGAAGCGTGCGAGCGCGCGCCGTTCGCAGAATGGGCCGGCACAGTGGCTGGCATGAGAATGAGAGAAACGGGAAGAGGCCGCTACCGCTGGCGCCGAGCAGGCCGCAAGGGGAGCCGCTTCGCGGCCGCCGCTGGACGCGGCGCCCTTGCCCCCTGCTGGCTACGCGGTTGCCGGGCTTCGAAAGGATCGGATGGAGGGGCAGGCGAAAGGCCTTCCGGACAAGCGATCCCCTGGAAATCCGGAGCAATGAGCCATGACGGAAGATGCTGAACTCGACACTTTTCGCGCGCAGGTAAACTGCGCCGCTGTCCTCGAAAACGCCGAACGCCTGTCGCAGGGGGTCCAAGCCTGGCACCTCGATAAAGCGGAGAGCACGCGCCACGCCTTGAAATACCGTCGCGGCAAAGGCGAGGTCCTCATTGTGACCCATGAGGGTAGAGGCTGGTGGGATCCGCAATCGGAGGCCAAGGGCGACATCTTCTCCCTCGTCCAGCACCTTGAGCCACGACTGAACTTCGGCCATGTGCGGCAGGCCCTGCGCAGGTTCGTCGGAATCTCCCCGCGCTACGAGCCCGGCCCGCAGACAGCGAAAGACCACGGGGCGGATCGCCCGGTTGCCGAGCGCTGGTCCGGACGCAAGCGGCTACGCTCCGGCTGCCCGGCATGGCGCTACCTCCTGGAAGAGCGCCGGATTCCCGCCAATATTCTTTTTGCGGCCGGCGAGCAGGACATCATCCGGGATGGCGCCTATGGCAGCGCCTGGTTCGCGCATCGCCAGGATGCCAGGGTAACGCATGTCGAGATCCGAGGGCCAGACTTCAAAGGCTCGCTGAAAGGCGGGGACAAGACCCTATTCGTCTTTCGAAGCGCTCCGGCTGCGGCCTGCCGACTTGTCATCGCCGAAGCGCCGATCGACGCGCTCAGCATCGCCTCTCTTGAGGGGCGTCGCCCTGGCAGCCTCTACGTGGCAACCGGCGGCGGCATGGGGCCGGGGACGCTGGACGCTCTGCAGCGCATCTGCACCGAGATCAAAAAGCAGGCCGGGGCTACGGTCGAGAGCGCAGCGGACGCTAACCGCGCGGGAGACCGCTATGCCGAGCGTCACGCCAAGATTGCAGAGGAAGCCGGGGTCGCTTTCGAGCGGTTACGACCGCCGGAAGGTCTCGACTGGAACGACGTGCTCAAGCAGGGGAGGGGAGCATGACCCCGCATCGCGCCTGGGTGCTCCTTCCTTCCGGCAATCGCCTCAACCTGTTAGCTCCAGATCCGACGGCCTGGACCGATCGAGACCTAGCGATCGGCTTGTCTCGTACCTATCGCTGGTCGGGATACTCCGCTTGGGATCACCCGCTATCCGTCGCCCAGCATAGCCTGACGGTGCTCGAGCTGCGGCAGCAAGCCTCGAAACGCCGCCTGACAGAGGCGGAGGCGCGGCGAGAGCTGCTGCACGATGCGACCGAAGCTCTGCTGGGCGGCTACGATCCGATCACGCCGCTGAAGCCGCATCTCGGGGAAGGCTATGAACGGCTCGTTGCATTGCATCAACAGGCCGTGGACACCCGTTACAGTTTGCCCGCCTGGGACGAGACCAGCTACCGCGCTCACAAGGCGGCCGACCATCTAGCCGCGGCGAGCGAAGCCCTAAACGTCGTGGGGTGGTCGCGTCATGCCATCCGACATGATCTCAAGATGACCTTGGCACCCGTGACCGTGGACCCGTTGCCCGGGGCAGCAGGCTACGCCCCTTGGGAGCCATGGCCGGCCGGTTACGCCGCAGAGCGTTTTCTCGACACCCTTCTCTTCCTGACATCCAACGCCGCCGAGATGTCCCATCCCGCGCGCAATGCGGAGCTTGCCTGACATGACCAGCATCCTCGATGATCTGACGCCACAACAGCACGCCGCTGCCATTCAACCCGGCCCGACGCTGGTGATCGCCGGCGCCGGGACCGGCAAGACGAAGACCCTGACCGCCGCGGTCGCGCATCGGATCGCCAACCTTCGGATCGAGCCCGCGCGCGTTCTCACGGTCACCTTCACCAACAAGGCGGCGGCGGAGATGACGGGGAGAATTAAGCTCGCGCTGGGCGAGACGATGGCTCCGAGATGGGCCGGCACGTTTCACGGCCTGGGCGCGCGCCAACTCAGGATCGAGCCGGAGGTCGCCAACCTGCGATCGGGCTTCGATATCCTCGATAGCGATGACACGCGCCGGATGGTCAAGCGGGTCATGAAAGCGATGAACCTTGCCAGCGGGGAGGAAGAAGGCGGCGGGGGACGTGACCCGATCAAGGCGGTGTGCAATCGCATCTCGAAATGGAAGGACGAGCTGATCATTCCGCGCGACGCTTCAGCGAGCGCCGAAGCCGAAATTGCCAGTGCAGAACGCGACGGCTTTCCGGTCGATGCGAAAACCCTGCGCAACTGCGCTCGCATCTACATCGAATATCAGCGCGTGCTGCAGGATTCGAACGCCGCCGACTTTGGCGATCTGCTGCTCTGGCCGGTGCGGGCGATGATGCAGGACCGCGCCTATCGCCAGCGATGGGCGGATCGGTTCGATTGTGTGTTGGCGGACGAATATCAGGACGTCAACCGGGCACAGTACACATGGCTGCGGATGCTCAGCGCAGGCCATAAGGAGATCTTTGCAGTCGGCGACGATGACCAGTCAATCTTCGGCTGGCGCGGCGCCGACATCAAATACATCCGGAGGTTCACCCAGGACTTTCCTGGAGCCGCGCAGATCCGTCTTGAAGAGAACTTCCGAAGCACCGGCCATATCTTGGCCGCGGCCAACGGCATCATCAGCCGCGATCGTCATCGCCTCGGCAAGACACTCTTCACCAGGAAGAGTGACGGCACCCCGCTCGAAATCGTCCGGTTTCCCACCGCCGAAGGCGAGGCGGCGGAGATCACGCGCGCGATCGTCCGCCAGCATGGTGATGGGCACGAGTGGGGCGAGTTCGCGATCCTCTACCGCAGCAACGCCTTGAGTCGGTTGCTCGAGGAAGCCTTGATGCGGGGGCGCGTGCCCTACACGATTGTTGGCGATGTCGGCTTCTATCATCGCGCCGAAATCAAGGACGCGCTCGCGCTACTGCGCCTGGTGATTGCTCCGGACGATCGTCAGAGCGACGAGAGTTTCCGTCGTGTCATCAATGCGCCAACCCGGGGCTTTGGCCCGAAGACCATGGCAGTTCTCGAAGAAGAGGCGAGCTGGCGCCGCGTCTCGCTACTACAGGCGCTCGATACGGCTCAATTGCCGCCCAGAGCGCGCGCGGCCGGACTGCTGTTCGCTGACGCTTTGCGCAAGGTCGGCCGCCAGCCCGACGTCACCGTCGCCGATCTCCTGTCTCTGGCCCTCGATCACAGCGGCTATCGCCAAATGCTCAGGGAGAGCCAAGCTGAGACCACCGAAGGTCGCCTCGACAACGTACAGGAACTCATCCAACTCGCCGGGAATTTCCACACGCCGCGCGAACTCCTCGACCATGCTGCGCTTTCGTCGAGCGGGCCTGGTGAGGATGCGGCGAACACGGTCAAGCTGATGACGCTGCACCGGGCGAAAGGGCTTGAATTCCCGCATGTCTTCCTGGTTGCGTGGGAAAACGGGCTGTTTCCGCCGCTCTATGGCGATCACGACGAGGAACGCCGCCTTGCCTATGTCGGTGTGACGCGCGGCATGAAGCGGGTCACGATTTCCCACGCCGGCTTCCGCCGAGGCCCTGCCACACCGTCTGCCTTCCTCGAGGACATCCCGGAGGCCAACCGCGTCGAGGGGTGGCATGACCATCCTGCGCTTTCACGGCGGATTTACCGTGCGGCATCGGTTGCCTGATGGCATCCCGACCCTTCCCAGATCCTCCCGCTGCGCCGGCCGGGCCGATGCCTGGGTCGATCGAGGAGTATGAGCGCCGGCGCTGCGCCATCTGTGGTGCCAAGTATCCAAGCTTTGGGTTCGGTCCGCCGCTCACCCGGGCGGGCCTCACCCTATGGGCCTGCGGCGCTCATCGAATAGAACTTGCAGCCCAGCTTCGGCCCGTGGCGCCGGCTACCCTCGACGTACCCAAGTCAACGCTATTTTAGGCTGGAAAACTGGCGTTTTCCGCCCAAAAGGAGTATAAAAAGCCATGGATGACATCGTAAAAACCGCGCTGCCGAGGATCTCGGCCGAAGAGATCCATCGCCGCCGCGAGGCCCTCTCGCAGGCGACTGCGAACGCGCGGATCGAAGGTCTTTACATGTCCCCGGAGAGCGACGCCCTTTTCGAGCGCTTCATCCAGGGCGAGATCGAAATCGGCGACGTGCTGGATATTCTCAGGGAGCGGCACGGGCTCAAGTAGGTGGCCCGTGCCGAACTACACCCTCGGTGACGGCGAGACCGTCAAGAACAGGCTCGGTGCCACCAGCCATGAGGCGCTTGAGAAAGCGGAGACATCTTTCGTCGTCGGTCGGCAACTCCAGCACGTCTTATCGCCTCAGTTTCCAAGGACTTTCGATAGGGCGCACCTGACGGCGATCCACCGTCATCTTTTTCAAGATGTTTATGAATGGGCAGGGCATACCCGCGATGAACCGGTCCAACTGCTGGATGGCTCCGTGGCGACAGAGCCCCTCATCCGAAAGCCCGGCGGTAAACCATTCGTCATTGGCACCAGCATCAGCACGGGCCTCGATGACCTGGCCGAGCGACTCCGAAAAGAAAACTACCTGCAAGGCCTTTCCCGAAGTGACTTCGCAACGCGCGCCGCGAGCGTGCTGGGAGAAATCAACGGTATCCACGCCTTCCGGGAGGGCAACGGCCGCACGCAGCGCATTTTCATGCAGGAGCTGGCGGAGAGCGCGGGGCATTCTCTCGAATTTCGCGTGGTGACAAAGGAACGCATGATCCAGGCGAGCATTGCCGCTCATGAGCAAGGGGATATTGGACTGCTGCGCCGCATGATGGATGAGATCAGCAACCCGCACCGTGTCGCCGCACTGACCCCAGCCATTGCATTCCTGAATTCGGCCAAGTTCCCTTGGAATGAAAACTACCTTGCGACGATGGAGCCTGGGCGGGCCGAGGACGTGACCCTCGTGGGCGTCAACGGCGCCCATTTCATGGCGCGCACCGAGAACACGATTCTTGTTGGCCAACGAAAGGATCTTCCTTCGGCTGACACGGTGAGCGGCGCGCGCATCAAAGTCTTCACATCTCCATGGCCTGACAGCGACAACGCGGCCTCGACGGCAGCACGGCCCGGTCCGTCGCCCGGGCCTTAATCTCACACGACGAACACTTTCCTGCACCAACGATGATGCAATGTGCGGGAAGTAGAGAACCCAAAAATACCAAGTAAATAGGGGAAAGGTGGTGCCGCATGCGCGTGCGGCGCCGCAAGGGTCGCGCCATGCGCGCCCGGCTTCGCCGGCTGACGCCCTTGCCCCGCCTAACCCGCGATGCGGCTTCCGAGAAGGGTCTTCGAACAAGAAGATCTGAAAGGAAGCCAAGCATGAACGTCATCAGATTCGCCTTCCGAGTTACTGGGGCGATCGTCTTCGCGATGGGCATCTACCTGCTGCTTTGCGCGCCGGGATTTCTGTCGGATGCCAGCAGCACGGTGCCCATCAATACGGAGGACTCCCCATGAGCCGGGAGCCCTTTCGGATCGAAACCCACATCCAGGATGCGATGGCGACCCTTGGCGGCCATCTGTGCATCGGTCGCGGCGGCTACACGCTCTACGGGACATGGCGATTGAGTGGCTATGACTGCGACGTCGTCAAAGCGACCTGTATAGCCGCAGGTCTTCCCGTGATCGACAGCCGTTCTATCCCCTTCGATCAGGTCGCAACCCTGTCCGTGCTGGGTCCGATGGTTGCCGTGGGCCGTGCTCCGGACGCGAAGCCTTGGCACTCCTTCTCTTACGCGCCGCTCGGCGCCGTCGCGGCCGCTTATCGGAAAGCGGGCGCAGAAATCCACAACATCGCCGAGGCCGACCTCGCCGACGCAGCCGGTGAAACCCCGCCCGATGGTTCGCTCAAGCCGATCATCGACGGGTGGCACGACCACGTCCTCAACAGCGGATTCTGAAAGGAAACCCCATGTCCGAGCATCCTCCATCCCCGCTGCCGAACGGCGTGACGGCACCAGATCAGATCGGTGTCGAGACGCCCGGCGTTTGGAATCGCATCTCGACGACCCAGACCATGCACGACGGGACCGTCTTGTTGACCTGGGGCGTTCAGGTGTCCGGGACACAGCAATGGGTCGGCAAGGCCCACGCCATCGGCCCAAGCCTGAACGAGAAGGCGGAATCATTCGCCAATGCCGGTCTGTTCGCCGCTAGCAAGGACATGGCCGTCCTGCTGATGGAGGCGGTTCAGGCTTGGGACACGCAATTCGACGAGACTGATCCCGACAGTGTTGAAATCGACGGCGGCGATCTCCTCCAGTGGTTTGCCGAATGGCGCCTGCGGGCCAGAAAAGTGGTCAGCTCGGCGGTGACGCCATGAGCGCCTCCCAGGCCGACAACGGCTATGCCGCGTTTCAGGCGAAGCAACGACGCTTCAGATCCATTCGCGATGAACTCCTGCCGCACAATAAGGCGGTGCTCTTCGATGCCCTGGAAAAAACTGAGTGTTTCTTACGTCATCCTCGACTTCGACGGCTACGGAGACGAGGGCCAATTCAAAGGCACAAGCGCCTTTAATGCGACCGATGAGCCGGGCACCGCAGATGGGTTCGAGCTACCGGATATCCGCGTGACGCTCAAAGCCGCCGATTTCGAGACCGGCGCGATCGCGGAGATCACCCGCACACTCACCGAGGCGATCGAGGAAATGGTTAGCGACTTCCTCGAGGAAACGCACGAGGGATGGGAAGACGGCGAGGGCGCCTTTGGCAACTTCCGCCTGTCTGTGCCGGATCGCGCCATCACGCTCGAATTTTACGAGCGCTTCATCGAGACGACGTTCGAAGAGAGCAGCTTCTAAGAGAGGCGACATGATAGCACTCATTCCCATCAAGGAGACCACCACAGGGATGCCGGGCTGGCTCGCCAGGACGGGCGGTAGCGATATCGGCAGGATCTACGATTTCGGTCGAGGCGAAGGCATGCGATGGCGCGGCTATGCGATGGATGGCACGCGCTTTAGCGCGCGCTCCCAAGCGAAGCTCATTCGGAAGCTGGAGATCCACGCCGCGGCCGCGCGTCCTGCCGCATCCGTCATAGAAGGCGCTTCGCCGTGAAGATGCCCGGCGGTGGCACGTTCGGCCGGAGTGCGGCGGCCGAGACCAGAAACCCGATCCTTCGGCTGCCCGCCATGCAGGCCATGATCGATCAGCTCAGTCCCGAAACGCGGCGCTTGCTCGGCGATCTGCTGCGGCAGCTCGCCGAGCAGTCCGCCTGCGAAGGGGAACGGTGCTGGCGACGAGGCAAGGCCGTGATGGGCGCCTACTGGCGGGTCGTGTCGGTCTACGCGAAACACATCGCTCACGCGATCGACCGTCGGTCAGACAGGCCGCGTCCACGGCAGTCCTCTTGATCAGTAAGGAGAAAACGATGGCCCACGCCTATCACCATGCCGTCTCCTCTGCGAAGCGCTTCGGAGGCAGTGCCGAGGACTATCAACCGATCCACGATTGGCTGGACGGCAGCAAGCTCATCATCGCTGACTTCCGGCACCGCGCGTTGCGCCATCACGCTGAGGGTTGTTTTGCTGCGGAAGCGCTGTTCGGCACGACCATAACGAATGGCGCCGGCAAGACCGTGCCGGTTCGCCTTATCGCCGAGCAGCATATCCTCGAAGACCTCGGTCGGATTCCATCCTTTGCCGATTGGGTGCGCTGCATTCGGCCCGAGCCTTGGATGGGAAGGATCGGCACCGTGTTCGACGCAGGAGAACCGACCGATGGTAGAGTCTGAATTCTCCGCCCGTGCGTCGGAGCCGTTATCCTGCCTCTTCTGCGGCCAGCCCGAGCGTCTCCAGATTCATGAGATCTGGGGGCACGAGTTCATGTTCGAGACGTGCTGCGAGGGGCTGCACGAACAGGTCGCCTTCGATATGGCGAACGATCCTAGCTGGGCGCGCGAACTGCTTTGCCGTCTTGACATCGAGCCGCTGACGGGACTGCGGCTTCGTCGTGTCGCTGATGATGGTTGCGCTGGCCTGCTTCTCGACTGGCGACTTCAACTTGGCGACGTCGAGCGCCATCGGGTGCGCGGTTTCATCGCCCGGCACCACGCGCATTGTAGCCCGCCAACCGCTTGGCGTTTCCACGGTGCCGTCTTCAATGGACGCACCCTGATCGGCATGGCTGTCGTCGGCAACCCGGTTGCCCGAGCGCTGATGGGGCGCGGCATCGTCGAAGTGAACCGCCTCTGCATCCGCCGCGACACGCCGGCGGCGCTGCGCTGGAACGCCGCCTCGATGCTTTATGGCTGGAGCGCTCGCGAGGCGGAACGGCGCGGCTTCACGAAAATCATCACCTACACCCGTTTCGATGAACCAGGCACGTCCCTTGCGGCCTCGGGATGGGTGAAGGAGGCCGTCACGCGCGGCCGCGGCTGGCACAGCCCGACCCGTGCGCGCAGCAATTCAAATGGGTGGATCGACAAGATCCGCTGGAGCCGATCTCTGTCGCCACGGCCAAAACCGATCTCCCAACCTGACAGGAGCGAACCCTCATGGCCCATGTCTATGTTGACCGAACTGACGATGGACAGGTCAGCGTTCGGGTTTACGCCGGAGTGAGCAAACCTAAATCGAAGCTTTTCGCTGATCGCGACGAAGCCATCGCCTTCGCCGAGAGCAAGATGGGCCGCACCGGCATGGTGGTCGACACAACCTTGATGTCGCCAGAACAGCTCGCCGAGCATAAGGCCCGTGAAGCCCGTACTGATGCGATCTTGAACGAGGCAATGAAGAAAGGGGAGTAGCGCTACCGCGACAAGGTCGCACCGCCGCAAGGGTCGCGCTCAGCGCGCGCCCGGCTTCGCCGGCTATCGCCCTTGCCCCGGACGACCAGGTCGCGGGGTGCGGGAGGGGTCATCCGAATTAAGGAGAACCCCGATGTCCTCACGCCAATCCTCGGCGGTCGAGCTACGCGAAATCCGTCATTTCCACCTGTTCTGCGGCCTCGGCGGCGGGGCGCGCGGCTTCAATCGCGGCAGCGCCCGTGTCGGCAATATGCAGGCCGTGTTTCGCTGCCTCGGCGGCATCGACGTATCGCCGGCCGCCATCGCCGATTTCCAGCGCCTTGCAGGCGTGCCCGGCACCGTGCTCGACCTCTTCGACGCGGCTCAATACACGGCCTTCCATGGCCGCCCGCCGTCGGCCGACTGGCGTGCAGCTACTCCGCAAGACATTCAGCGCGCGGCCGGAAACGAACGGCCGCACATTGTCTTCCTCTCGGCGCCCTGCAAGGGCTTTTCGGGGCTGCTGGCCGAGGCGCTCAGCCTGACGGACAAGTATCAAGCGCTCAACCAGCTCACGCTGCGGGGCGTCTGGCTGATGCTCGAAGCTTTCCAGGATGATCCGCCGGAACTCATCCTCTTTGAAAATGTCCCCCGCATCGCCCGTCGCGGTCGCGCGCTCCTCGATCGGATCGTCGGTCTCTTGCGCCACTACGGTTACGCCGTCGCGGAAACGACGCACGATTGCGGCGAACTGGGTGGCCTGGGTCAAACCCGTAAGCGCTTCCTCCTGGTGGGGCGTCACCAGAAAAAAGTGCCGCCCTTCCTCTACGAGCCGCCGAAGCGGAGCCTGCGTTCGGTCGGTGACATCCTCGGCCGACTGCCGCTGCCGGGTGATATCGCCCAGGCCGGGCCGATGCACCGCGTGCCGTCGTTGCAATGGCAAACCTGGGTTCGTCTCGCATTCGTCGAGGCCGGTTCCGACTGGCGGTCGCTGAAGCGCTTGCGCGTCGAGGACGGGCACCTGGCTGACTTCGCGCTCTTGCCCGAAGAGCCCTGGCGCAACAGTGTACTCGGTGTGCAGGCATGGCAGGATACTGCCGGCACGGTCACAGGCAACGGTCGCCCTGGAACAGGCTCGTTCAGCGTTGCCGATCCACGTTGGGTTTCTTCCGAACGCTGGAGAGACGGTCAGCAGTACGGCGTCCGCAAATGGGATGAGACGTCGGGCACGATCACAGGCGTCAAATCGCCTGGCCAGGGAACGTTCGCCGTCGCTGACCCGCGGCACGGCGGTCCAGCCAAGTTCAACAACGTCTACAGGATCGTGCCCTGGGGACAGCCGTGTCCGACCGTCACCAGCAGCCGCGACGGCTGCGTCGCCGATCCGCGGCCGACATCGGGGTTCGAGGGTCAGGGCAAATACCGGGTCACGTCCTGGGCGGAGGCTTCGGGCACGATCATCAGCAGCTCGACCACGGGCAATGGCGGCTTCGCCGTCGCCGATCCGCGCACAAGCTGGCCTGATAGCGCCCATACCAGCAAGCTCCATGTCCATCGGTATGATGGGCCGGCGCGCACCGTCACCGGCTCCGATCGGGTCGGCAGCGGCGCCATGTGCGTCGCCGATCCCCGAACGGACGAGCGGCGGTCTGGCGCTCTGGGCGTCGCAGCCTGGACCGATCATACCGGCACGGTCGCTGGAGAGAGCCTACCCAGCAATGGCAGCTTCGCGGTTGCTGATCCCCGCCCCAACCTGCACCGCGAAAAGGGTGATGCCTATGTGAACGGCGGTCATTACGGTGTGATCGGCTGGAGCGATACCGCCAACACCGTTTCCGGAAGCGGGCAGCACGACAATGGCGCCTGGAGCGTCGCCGATCCCCGGGAGCAGGATGCCAGCAGCCCGGCCGAACACCGCCGTCTCCCGGCCGCCCAGGAGCGTCTGGTCGCCGTCATTCGCAGTGTAGACGGGACCTGGCACAGGCCTTTCACCACGCTCGAGCTGGCCGCCCTGCAGAGCCTCGTCGATCCCGAGGAATACCTCGAACTCGAAGGCCTTTCCGACGCCGATTGGCGTGAGCGGATCGGCAATGCCGTCCCTCCGGATGCCGCTCAGGCCATCGCCGACACGATGGGCACCACGCTGCTGCTCGCCTGGTCGGGCGAGAGCTTCATGCTGTCCGCCATGCCGATCTGGGTTCAGCAGATCGCGATCGGCCTGTCCCTGGACCAGGGGCTCGCGCAATGACCGGTCGCGCTGTTCCAGTACGGCCAAGCTACCGGCGAGCACTGCTTTGGATCGTCGAGAATGACGACACCGAGTGGCTGGAGACACCGGAGGGCGAAACTGTAGGGCTGTCCGTCACAGCGTCGCTGGTCGCGGACATGTTCGGCCATAGCGACGAGAAGCTCGAAAAGGACCTTCGGAGAGCGCTGATGAAATCGCGGAGGGAATGAAGGCTCCCTACCGCGCCCTGGTCGGGTCGCCGCAAGGGTCGCGCTAACGCGCGCCCGGCAAGCCGGCGTTGCCCTTGCCCCGACCGAACAGGCGCGGGGCGAGGGAGGGGTCATCCAAATTATGGAGAAACCCGATGAGAAAGCAGGAAAAGAGCCCGCGCGACCACTACCAGGACGTGACGAGGCAGGTGATCGAAGCGCTCGAAGCCGGGACGCCACCCTGGCGTCAGCCGTGGGATTCCGGAAAAGCCGGCGGTCCCTGCATGCCACAAAACGCCGTCACGGGTGCGGGATATCGAGGCATCAACGTCCTAACCCTTGGGGTCAGCAAAGCAGCCTTCATCAGCGGGGATCCCCGTTGGGCGACCTACAAACAGGCACAGGAGCGTGGTTGGCAGGTCAAGCAAGGCTCGCGCGGAGTCACCGGCTTTTTCTACAAGCGGATCGAGGTCGAGGGTGCGAAAGGCGAGGGCGGGGCAGGGAGTGACGGCGGTAAATGGTTTCCGATGCTGCGCTCTTTCACCCTGTTTCACGCGAGCCAGATCGAGGGTATCCCGGACTACGTGCCACCGACGATCGAGGAAGCGCCCTGGCGCGCGCCGGATGCCGTCGAAACCCTGTTCGCGAATAGCGGCGCCGAGATCCGCATCGGCGGTCCCCGCGCCTTCTATTCGACGGTCACGGATCACATACAACTGCCACCGCCCGCGGCATTCCGCTCGGCCGCCGGCTGGAGCAGCGTAAAAATCCATGAGGGCGGTCACTGGACAGGGGCCAAGCACCGCCTGAACCGCGACATGTCGGGACGCTTTGGTTCCAAGCTCTATGCGCGCGAGGAACTCGTCGTCGAACTGGCGCAGCTCAATATCTGCGCAACGCTCGGTCTCTCGGAGTGCGACTTCACGAACGGCGCCGCCTACATCTCGCATTGGCTGGAGATCTTGCGGGAGGACAAGCGCGAGATCTTCCGGATCGCGGCTGAGGCGCAGCGCGCGTCAGATTACTTGCTGGCATTCCTGCCGGCCTATGCCGATCGGCTGAAGCCGGTTTCATCCTCCGCAGACGCCGCCGCCGACCCCGAAGCGTCTCTCAAGGCGGCTGCCTAGCTCATCTCCACCCATCATCGCGCCGAAGCGACAGGCGATCGGATAGCCGGTCGCCTGCGGCTTCCGTGCGCCCTAGAGGAGGCGAAATATCATGACGACCTTCGATCAAGATCAGGCCCTCGCTGAAGGCTGGGGCGTTTTCGAAGCTGGTTTGCGGCACGACGGATCGGAGCGCGTCGAAATCCAACGCTTCGACGATGCCCGTATCTTCACCAATGATGAAACGGTCTGGAGACACGTCGTCACCCAGGCGCGCCAGGGCTCATCCCTGCACCGCGCCGCGCTCGACATGATCGATCCGCGCGAGCGAGGGGTGATCGAGCACCTCTGTGGCCCCTGGTGAGGCCACGACGATGAATCATATCCACGCACTGACCGCACGCGCACGTAACGCCGAGAGCGCGCTCGCGGCCAAAGACGAGGCGATAGAGCGATTCCGCGCCCATCTGGCCGGTCCCAAATTCCAAGGTGTCGACGCTGACGGATCCCGAAGGGATTGGATTGCGGTCTCTGACGTCTTCGCCTGGCTCGCCTTCATCAGATCGGCGGAGGGCAGTCATGATGCACGACATCCCTGACCTCCAAAGCTATGACACCATCATCGTCGCTTTCTCGGGCGGGAAAGACTCGATCGGTTGCTTGCTCACGCTGATCGATGCCGGCGTCCCCGCCGATCGCATCGAGCTGCATCATCACGATGTGGACGGCCAGGGCGATCCCTTCATGGATTGGCCATGCACCACCGCTTATTGCCGGAGCCTCGCCCGGCATTTCGGTGTGCCGCTTTTCCTCTCGTGGAAAGAGGGTGGATTTCTACGGGAGATGCTCCGCGAGAACGCACCGACCGCACCGATCCGTTTCGAGCTGCCTGACGGCTCGATGGGAACCGTCGGCGGGACCGGCTCTCGCGGGACTAGGCTGCGCTTCCCACAAACCACGGCCAGTCTCTCACAACGCTGGTGTTCCGCTTATTTGAAAGTGGATGTGATGGCGGCAGTAATCCGGGCACAGCCGCGATTTCTCGGCAGACGGACGCTGATCGTGACCGGAGAGCGTGCGCAGGAAAGCCGAGCGAGAGCCGGTTACGCCCTTTTGGAGCCTGATCGCACGGATACGCGCAGCGGGACACGGCGCCGGCGGCATGTCGATCATTGGCGGGCAGTCCATCATTTGAGTGAGGCCGGGGTATGGGACCTCATGCGCCGTCACGGTATCGTGCCGGCACCGGCGTATCGCCTTGGTTGGTCCCGTCTATCGTGCCTCGCTTGCATTTTCGGTGGCCCCGACCAATGGGCAAGCCTGCGCGCCATGGCGCCCGAATGGTTTGAACGTATCGCGCGTTACGAAGACCGTTTTGGCTGCACCATCCATCGGCTGTGCAGCATCCGATCGCTGGCCGGGCGGGGCCGGCCCTATGAGGCGGCCCTGGCTCAGCCCAGCCTCGCAGCACGGGCGCTTTCAACCGACTGGAGCGAGCCGGTTCAGGTCGGCACCTGCGACTGGCAGATCCCTGCGGGCGCCTTCGGCTCGAGTAGCGGTCCGCCGTGACCCTGCCCGGTATCGAGCCGGGCTCCCCACCCAGATGCACCATTGCAGGAGGTTTCCATGGCCGCTCGTCGCGCCACGACCATGCTCGCATTCGGCACGGACCCGATCATCGTGGCCTACGGCATGGGTGTCGATAGCACCGCCATGCTGATCGGCCTTCGTGATCGGAGGGTCCGCGTCGATCTAATTCTGTTCGCGGATACCGGCTCGGAAAAGCCTGAGACGATGGAGTATCTGCCGGTCATCCAGGAGTGGCTTGCCGCCCAGGGCATGCCCCCCGTCACCATCATCAAGCGGGCGAGCCCGCGCGCCGGCGACACCTCCTTGCATGGGGAATGTCTGCGCAAATCGGTTCTGCCGAGCCTCGCCTATGGCGGACATTCCTGTTCGCTGAAATGGAAGGTCGAACCGCAATGGCGCTACACGCAGCGCTTCTTCGGCTGGGACCGTCGCCAGCAGCGATGGCCTCATGGTCCGTTCATCACGAAGCTCATCGGCTACGATGCGGGACCTCGCGACAGCCGCCGACAAGCGGCTGCCGCCGGCAAATGGCCGCCCGGCCATCGTTACCGTTACCCTCTCGGGGAGTGGGGATGGACCCGAGAGATTTGCGAACAGGTCATCGCAGACGAAGGTCTGCCGGTGCCGGTCAAATCCGCTTGCTGGATGTGCCCGGCGTCGAAGCGGGCGGAAGTCGATTGGCTGGCGGCCGAGCATCCAGATCTCGCTTGTTCTGCCGTCGAGATGGAGCGCCGCGCGCATCTGCGCGGCCTGCGCTCGACCCAGGGGCTCGGCCGTCGCTGGTCTTGGTCCGAACACCTCGGCTTCGGCGATCCGCGTCCTCAAGCCGTTAACGCTGAAGCCCTTTGAAGGAGATGTCCGATGGAGGCGATGCCCGATTTCGTTTACTCGCGATGGCGCCACGGCGGCTGGTATGTTCACAACATCCGCTACCCTTCGGGCGCTTGCGGATGCGTCTCGCGAAACTTTGCCGACCGCAAATGGCGCATCGTCTGCGACTCACGTCCCTTCGAGCAACAGCCAACATTCAAAACCCGCGACCAGGCTGCGGCGGCCGAATGGCGTCTCGTTGAGACGCTACAGGGCGATATCAGCCAAGGATGAGAATGGCCAGATTGCCGAGGATCATTATGCCATTCGCAAAATTGGGGCGCAGGTTTGAGGCCAGGAAGGGGAGGGGTGCCGCATCGATCGAGCCGCCGCAAGGGCAGGGATGCCTAGCATCCGGGCGTTCCGCCCGCCCTTGCCCCGCCTCGGCTCGATGCGAATGGGTGGCCTCGGTTTGAGTTGCATGAAAAGGAGGACAGAACCATGGACTCGATCGAACAAATGATCGCCGTACCGGCGCTCGACAAGATCGCCCCGATCTCAGGGCAAATCTGGAACGACAAATACCGGCTGAAATCCCCGGACGGGACCCCCATCGACCAGTCGATCGAGCAGACCTGGATCCGTGTCGCGCGATGCCTGGCTTCGGTCGAGGAAGCCGATCAGGAGATGTGGGCGCGCCGCTTTGAGGAGGTGCAGCACGATTTCGCCTTCATGCCGGCGGGGCGCATCATCGCAGGTGCCGGCACCGATCGGCGCGTCACGCTGTTCAACTGCTTCGTCATGGGTCAGATCGAAGACGACATGGCGAGTATCTTCGAGCACCTGAAGCAGGCGGCTCTGACGATGCAAGCCGGCGGCGGCATTGGCTATGATTTTTCGCCGCTTCGCCCGAAGGGCTCGATCGTCCATGGGGTGGGCGCCAAGGCAAGCGGCTCGGTTTCGTTCATGGATGTCTGGGATGCCATGTGCGACACGATCGAATCAGCAGGTGCGCGTCGCGGCGCGATGATGGCGACGCTGCGCGTCGATCATCCCGACATCGAAGACTTCGTCACCGCCAAGCGCCAGAGCGGCCGCCTCGAAAAATTCAACATGTCGGTGCTCGTTACCGACGAATTCATGGTCGCCGTCGAGCAAGGCGCACCCTGGCCGTTGCGCTTCGGCGGCACGGTCTACAAGACCGTCCAGGC
Source organism: Rhodospirillales bacterium (assembly GCA_028866335.1). Next base: position 11,210 of record JAGWIL010000006.1, on the reverse strand, counting down.
TCGTGACCTATGGGACCTCATCATGCGCGAGACCTACGAGCATGCCGAGCCCGGGGTGATCTTCATCGATCGCATCAACGACATGAACAACCTCGCCTATTGCGAGACGATCTCCGCGACCAACCCCTGTGGCGAGCAACCGCTACCGCCCTATGGGGCATGCCTGCTCGGTTCCATCAATCTGGTCTGCTTCATCATCGATCCTTTCCTGCCGACAGCCCGCCTCGACGAGGACAAGCTGCGCGCTCATGTCGCCGTTGCCGTGCGCATGCTGGACAATGCGATCGACGCCTCGCAATTCCCTCTTGAGGCTCAGCGCCTCGAAGCGCAGGCCAAGCGCCGTATCGGCCTGGGCATCACCGGGCTCGCCAACGCCCTGATGATGATGAACCAGCGCTACGGCTCGATCGAGGCGGAGACGATGGTCGAACGCTGGATGGGCGAGATCAATCGCGCCGCCTATCGCGCGTCCGCCTTCCTGGCGAAGGAGAAGGGAGCCTTCCCGCTCTTCGAGCGCGACCTCTACCTCGCGGGCAAATCCGTGCAGCGCCTCGATGACGAGGTCCGTGAACTGATCGCCGAGCACGGCATCCGCAATGCCCTCCTCACCTCGATCGCGCCGACCGGCACCATTTCGCTCTTTGCCGACAACGTGTCGTCTGGCGCGGAGCCCGTTTTCGCCCATTCCTTCACCCGGACGATCCGGGAACCTGATGACACGAAGCGGAAGGAAGTGGTCGAGGATTACGCCGTTCGCCTATACCGCAAGCTCTTTGGTCCCGACGCGCCGCTGCCGGATCATTTCGTCACGATGGCCGATCTCACGCCGGTTGCCCATATCCGGATGCAGGCGGCCCTGCAGCGGCACACCGACGCCGCGATATCGAAGACGGTCAATCTGCCGGAAGACATCGCTTTCGAGGCGTTCCAGGACGTCTATCGGCGCGCCTATCAGGCCGGTTGCAAGGGCTGCACGACCTATCGGCCGAACGATGTCACCGGTAGCGTGTTGAGCACCGAACCCGCTAAGCCCTCTGCCGAGCCTACGCTCGCCCGGCCGCCCAAGATCGCCCGCCCGAGCGTCCTCGAGGGCAAGACGTATAAATTCCGCTGGCGAAACCACGCCTATTTTCTCTGCATCAACGACATCGTGGACGAGGCAGGGCGGCGCCCATTCGAGATCTTCATCAATTCCAAAAACACGGAGAACATGGCGTTGATCATGACGCTGACGCGCATGATCTCGGCCATCCTGAGGACCGGCGATGATGCCCGCCTCGTCCTCGAAGAGCTGACCCAGATATTCGATCCGCGAGGCGGCGATTGGATCGAGGGCAAATACATGCCGTCATTACCTGCCGTGATCGGCATGAAATTCGAGGAACATTTGCGCTCGATCGGCCTCGTGGCGATCGAACAGAGCCACGATCATCCCGAGGCCGAGGCCGAGGTCGATGCCAAGATGCCGACTGGAGACGTGTGCCCGGCTTGCAACGAGTTGACTCTGACCCATCAGGGTGGATGCGAATCCTGCTCTTCCTGCGGGTATTCGCGCTGCTGACGGTGCGCCATCACCACAACGATTTTCCACCCTTTGCCCATAGGGAGAGAGACATGGACGCCTATCATCAATCGCTGGTCGACCTGGTGGCATTTACGGCTGACCTCTGCGCCGCAAACGAGACCGAGGCCTCGGCCGGTAACAAAGCGATATCCGCCGACTTACTGGGGCTCGCACGCCATGCGCACGAGACGGCCCGGGAAATCGGCGAAAGCGACGTTCCTCGAACTCGTTGCCGCGCCTATTTCGCGCTGAGGTTCCTGCGGGATAACAGCACTGCGGTTGCTTTGCGTCCCGACCTCACGCCGCTGCGCGATAAAGGCATCGCGGTGTTCCAGCGGATCCATGAAATTGCCTTCGAGACGGAAGTCGCCGCTCGCAATCTGGCTTAACCGGAATCAGCCTGTCATGCGTCTCTATGAACCGGTCATCACCAAAACCACCCATTTTCGCGACCCAGATTGCTTCATCGTTTCGCTATCGCGTTTGAACCTGGCGCTGGCGGCCCACTACACCAACGGCGAGTATGCCGCGACGGCGGCCGAGCGTACTTTGCGGAAGGTGGTGCCTTCGAAGATGACGGGCGCGCTGAAAGCAATCGATAGCGGAGACGAGATCGTGGCGCCCTGGGTTCACTATCTGCCAGAGGATGACGGGGTCCAACTCATCGACGGACGCCATCGTCTCTATGCCATGTCGATACGTGGGTACACACACGTCAAGATCATGTGCGACCGCGGGATGAGGTCTTCGATCGAGCAAAGGCTGGAGCGCGAGGCGAAGGGAAACGAATAAATGATGCGAGGCCATGCCACTCGGCTCTAAGGGCGCCGCAAGGGTCCGTCGCGCACGAGATGCGCTCCGGTCCGGCTCCGCCGGCTGACGCCCTTGCCCCGCCCCTAGCCCGAGCGGCTTTCGAGGAGGGTCTTCGACATAGAAGGTCCGAAAGGAAAGCCGCATGCAAACCGAACAAGCAGAGGATAGGCAATCCGCTCTACAGGCTGGTCTCGCCATGCACACGGGATCTGAGACTTGTTATCGCCACTGGGCTGGGAGCCTGCGCTTCACCGAGGGCGTGAAGTTCCTGGCCGATGAAGCCAACGCCTACTGGCTCATCGACAACATTGCCTGGTCGCGCCTGAAGGCTGAGGTCCGCCGCGAGGAATTCGTTCTCTGGAAGCTCGTGGTTCATGACAATCATACCGCCACTCTGATTGCCGAAGACGGCAACAGCCGCGAATTGCTGCGGCAGGCGGTTCCCTGGACCGATTTCCCGCTCAAGGAAATCTCCTTCTACCTCACCGACAATACGCTGCTCCTGCCCGGCGAATATTAAGCGCAGGCCCGCCCAGATCGCCTGACGGCTCTGGGCTCCCCTCCATCCCGTTAGCCCGCTTCTCGTCCGCTCCGGCGGATGCGGTCGCGCGCGCATGCCCGGAGATCTCCCATGACCAATGCCGCACAATACAGTCTCGGTTTGTTCGAAAGCACCGCTCTTGGCTGGACACTCGATGCGCCCCGGCAAACTGCCATCGAACCCGTTGCTCCAGCGTCGGAGCCTATGCCTTGCGTCACGGCTATCCGTCCGCCGGCGCGGGTCAATGGTGGCAAGAATTTTCGCCTGGAAGGTGAGCGCGTCCTGGCCAATAGCTGGAGCGGTCGCGCCCTGGACAACATTCGAGCAATTTCCCTGTCCAAGGAAATCGAAGAAAGCGGCCGGGCGCCAACCCGGGCCGAACAGGAGCAGCTCCTGCGCTTCATCGGTTTTGGCGCGACAAGCCTGGCCCAAAATGCCTTTCCGCTCCCCGGCGCCGATGGTTTCCGCGATGGATGGGAAACCCTCGGACAAAGCCTCGTCGGCGCCACCACCGACGGCGAATACGCCGCGCTGCAGCGCGCGACACAGTACGCTCACTACACCCCGGAGCCGATCATCCGTGCGATCTGGCGCGCCGCTCAACATCTCGGCTTCGACGGCGGCCGCGTCCTGGAGCCCGGCATGGGCACCGGCCTCTTCTTCGCTGTCATGCCCGACGATTTGCGCGCCGCATCGCGGCTGACAGGCATCGAATACGATCCCGTCACGGCACGCATCGCGCGGCTGATCCACCCTGAAGCCCGCATTCGGTGCGAAGACTATACCCGCAGCCGCGTCGGCGGCGGCTTTGACCTCACCATCGGCAACCCCCCGTTTGCCGACCGGATCGTGCGTGGCGACCCGACGACCGCGAGCCTGGGGTTACGATTGCATGACTACTTCATCGGCCGATCGATCAGCCGATTGCGCCCTGGCGGCCTCGCTCTCTTTGTCACCAGCACCGGCACGATGGACAAGGCGAGCCGCTCCGCGCGCGAATACATCGCGTCGATCGCCGACCTGGTCGGCGCCGTGCGCCTGCCCGAAGGCAGCATGATGGCGACGGCCGGCACGGAAGTCGTGATCGATATCTTGGTCTTCCAGCGCCGTGCCGAGGACGCATCCCCGCGTGGCGAATCTTGGATGGACCTCACCGAAGTCCACCTGACCGCGGAGCAAGGCACCGACATTGGTGAAGCCGAGGCTGAACCAGAGCGCCGCCACCTCCGGCGTGGGATTGTCGAGATCAACGAGTATTTCGCTGCGCACCCCGAGATGGTGCTGGGCGCGCATGGTCAGCGACGCGGCATTTATGGACCCGGTTGGTCTTACACCTGCAAGCCCGGCCGTCCATTGTCACAGATCGAGCAACAGCTCGACGAGGCCTTCGCTCGCTTACCCGCTGGAATAACGAGCCCGACCGAAGCCGCCCTCTCCGATGACGAGGAGGATATCGCCGTCGCGGGCAATGCGTCGGATGGAGCAACCGCGAAAGAGGGCTCCTACGTCACCGGCAAGGATGGCCGGCTTTGCCAGATCATCGACGGCCAAACGACGCCAGTCGCGATCCGCAGCGGCAAGGGCGGGGAGGGGATTACCCCCAAAGCCGCCAAGGTCATCCGTGCGCTCATGCCCATCCGCGACGCCGTGCGCGAGGTCCTTCGCGCCCAAGCGGCGGGCCGGCCCTGGATGCAGGCGCAAATCCGTCTGCGGACCGCCTATTCCACATTCATCCGCTACCATGGACCGATCAACCATACCGTCGTGTCGGTCATCACCGACGCCGAGACGGGTGACGAGCGCGAATCCCATCGTCGCCCGAACCTGGCGCATTTCTCCGATGACCCGGACTGCTGGCTGGTCGCCTCAATCGAGGATTACGACCTGGAAACCGGGGTCGCCAAAAAGGGTCCCATCTTCGACCGGCGCGTCGTGTCACCGCCGGCGGCACCGGTCATCACCTCGGCCACGGACGCCTTGGCCGTCACCCTCAACGAGGTCGGGTTCGTCGATCCCGAGCGTATGGCGGAGCTGCTGGAATGCGAGCCGGAGGATGCGTTGGTGCGCCTCGGAACGACCGTTTTTCGCAATCCGGTAACCGAGGGATGGGAGACAGCCGACGCCTATCTGTCCGGCGCCGTGCGCACCAAGCTCGCTGCCGCGCGTGAAGCGCTCTTGGCGGATCCCCAATACGCCCGCAACGTCGAGGCGCTGCTGGAGGCCCAACCGAAAGATATCCCGCCATCGGGTATTACGGCACGGCTCGGCGCACCGTGGATTCCGACCAGTGACCTCGAAGCCTTCACCCTCGAGATCATGGAGACGAAGACCCGGATCTTCCATATGGAAGAAGTCGCGACTTGGACCGTCGATGGTCATGCCTTCGCCAGCAGCGCGGCCGGCACCTCCGAGTGGGGCACGCCCCGACGACATGCCGGCGCCCTGCTCCACGATGCCCTCAACAGCGCCACGCCCCAAATCTTTGACACCGAGATCGTAGATGGGTCGGAACGCCGCGTGCTGAACCCGGAAGCGACCGAGGCCGCCAAGGAAAAGCTGCACAAGATCAAGACCGCCTTTTCATCATGGGTCTGGGCCGATCCCGACCGCGCTGATCGCCTCTCTCGACTTTACAACGACCGTTTCAACAACCTGGTGCCACGGCACTTCGACGGCGCCCACCTGACGCTGCCCGGGGCCAGCGACATCATCCGTCTCTACGGCCATCAGAAACGGGTTATCTGGCGCATCATCTCCACCGGCAGCACCTACATGGCGCACGCCGTGGGCGCCGGTAAAACCTTTTCGATGGCCGCCGCCATCATGGAACAACGGCGGCTCGGTCTGATCTCGAAGGCGATGCTCGTCGTGCCCGGGCACTGCCTGGCCCAAGCCTCGCGGGAGTTCCTGCAGCTCTACCCGACCGCCCGTATCCTGGTCGCCGATGAAACCAACTTCGCCAAGGATAAGCGGGCGCGGTTTCTCGCGCGCGCCGCGACCGGCGACTGGGACGCGATCATCATCACGCACAGCGCTTTCCGCTTCATCGGTGTCCCGGCCGATTTCGAGCGCGAGATCATCTCGCAGCAGATCGACACCTTCGAGGCGCTGAAGCTCAAGGCCGACGCCGACGATCGCGTCACCCGCAAACGCCTGGAGGCCATGCGCGAGCGCCTCGCCGATCGCCTAGAGGCCGTCAAGGACAGACGCGACGACATGGTGACGATCGAGGAAATCGGCGTCTCGCAGATCATCGTCGATGAGGCCCAGGAGTTCCGCAAGCTCTCCTTCGCGACCAACCGCCTCAACCTCAAAGGGGTCGATCCGGAAGGTTCGCAGCGGGCATGGGACCTCTACGTCAAAGCGCGTTTCATCGACACGAGGAATCCGCGCCGCGCTCTTATCCAGGCCTCGGGCACGCCGATCACGAACACACTCGGCGAGATGTTCACTCTCCTCCGGTTCCAGAACGAGACGACGCTGCACGAGCGCGGCGTTCACGAGTTCGACGCCTGGGCGGCGTCGTTCGGCGACACGCGCACGGAGCTGGAGCTGCAACCCTCCGGTTCCTACAAGCCGGTCGAGCGCTTCAGCCAGTTCGTCAACGTGCCCGAGCTGATCGACATGTTCCGGGCATGCTCCGATATCGTCCTCAAGGACGATCTGCGGCAATATCTGCGCCTGCCCACGATCAAGACGGGCCAGCGCCAATTGATTACCGCCGAGCCCTCCGAGGCGTTCCGCGACTATCAGGGCATCCTTGCCGACCGGATTTCTGAGATCGAGAGCCGCACCCGCAAGGTGCAAAAAGGTGACGACATCCTTCTGGCCGTCATTACCGACGGGCGTCACGCCGCCATCGATATGCGCCTGGTGGGCGTCGGCAACGACAACGAGCCCGATAACAAGCTGAACAAGCTGATCGCCAACGTCCATGACATCTGGATGCGAACCTCCGCTGATCGATTCATGAAACCGGATGGTTCGGCCGACCCGACACCTGGCGGCGGCCAGATCATCTTCAGCGATCTCGGGACGCTCGAAGCCGAGAAGACGCGAGGCTTCTCCGCCTATCGCTGGATCAAGGATGAGTTGATCCGCCGTGGCGTGCCCGGTGCCGAGATCGCCATCGTCCAGGACTACAAAAAGTCGGCCGACAAGCAGCGCCTGTTCAATGAATTCAATGCCGGCCGCGTCCGGGTCATCATCGGATCGACTAAGAAGATGGGGACCGGCGCCAATGTTCAGCGGCGTCTCAAAGCAGAACATCACCTCGACGTTCCCTGGCTGCCGTCCGACATCGAGCAGCGCGAAGGCCGCATCGAGCGTCAGGGCAATCAGTACGACGAGATCGAGATTTATGCCTACGCGACGCTCGGGTCACTCGATGCGACGATGTGGCAAAACAACGAGCGGAAGCAGCGGTTCGTGTCCGCAGCGCTCAGCGGCGACCGTAGCATACGGACGATCGACGATATCGGGGAGGCCGCCAACCAGTTCGCTTTGGCCAAGGCCATCGCATCCGGTGATGCCCGGTTGATGCAGAAAGCCGGGCTGGAAGCCGAGATCGCCCGCCTCGATCGCCAACGCGCCGCCCATTTCGACGACCAGTTGAACATCCGGCGCCGAATCGCCGATGCCGATGCGGAACACCGCCACGCGGTGCGGCGCGTCGCCGATATCGGGATCGACCTGGAACAGCATATCTCGACCCGGGGTGATGCCTTCCAGATGGAATACGAAGGCCGTCACGTCACCGATCGTCGGATTGCCGGCACGCAGCTTCTATCAAAAGTCCGCATCGCCCAACGGGGCAAGACGCCCTTGGAAAAAGACCTCGGCACGCTCGGCGGGTTCACGCTCGCCTGCCACGCCGATCATAGCTGGCGTCGAGACTTCGAGGCCTGCCTGATTCTGCGCCGCAACGGGCTGGATCAGGAAATCCCCATCGATGACGAGTTGACGCCCCTCGGCCTTATCGCCCGCATTGAGCATACCCTGGATCGCTTCGGCATCGAGATCGCCGAGCAACAGCGTCGTGCCGATGAGTCGCTTGCCCGCCGAGACGGCTACCAGGAGCGCCATGGCCAGGCGTTTGCGCTCCAAGGCGAGCTTGACGCCAAGCTCGACCAACTGGCGCGCCTCGACGCCGACCTTGCACAGACCGCGCAAAAAGCGGCGTAGCGCCGGGCCTACTTCAACCACCCTACAAGAGAAGAGCGATGCCGATCATCATCGACACGCGGGCGCTGCTGCGCCCGCCGTTCACCGCTGCCGAGTTCACGCCGACCCAATGGGACACTGCTGAAGCCAAGGCCGATTTCGCCAATAGGCTCTGCAAATTCATCGCGGCCGATTTCAAGCAGACCCTATTCACCAAATCCGTTTACCGACGGCTCAGCAACGCATTCGGCCATATCGCGCATTACGATCTTCACGGCTTCTACGGCACGTTTTTCGAGAGTTCGGCTGGGAAGATCGAGTTTCTCGATCAAACGCTGCACCACCGTTGCTACGGCGACCCGAGCTACACATTCAGCGATGTAGAGCGCGCCATCATCGCCCGGCTTCGCAAAACTGGCCTTCTCGAAGCCTACCGCGCGCTGCGTGCGGCCGAGATCGAGAGGTCGGAGCGAGCGACACTCGCCCGGCTGAAGGCGCAATACGAGGGATGCCCGGCCATGCCATCCACCGGGGAGCCCTTGGTCCTGTCCCCCGTCCCACGCCCCGTGTCCCGAACGTCATCTGCCGATCAACCAAGCCTCTTCTGATCAAAAAGGGGATCAGGAAATCAAAAGAAGAAATGCCATGCCGCGCTCGGTTTGCCCGCCGCAAGGGTCGCGCTGGCGCGCGCCCGGCAAGCCGGCTTCGCCCTTGCCCCGGCCAAGCCCGGCGCAGCCGTGGGGGAGGGTCTCCCAGGAAATGGAGGGAGACGGATCAACCCTGAAGGAACCCCGAAATGACCGAGCTTCGCACAGTCGATCCGCGCACGCTGATCCTCAACCCGCACAATCCGCGCACCGTCGCCGCGCCCCCGCACATGGATGCCGAACTCGTGGCCTCGATCCGCGCCATCGGCATCATCCAGCCGCCCGTCGTGCGTGAGGCCGATGGTGCGCTCATCGTCAAGGCAGGCGACCGCCGCGTGAAAGCGGCCATCGTCGCGGATCTCGCCGAGATCCTGGTGCTGGTGAAGGACGCAGACGAGAGCGTCACGCAGATGGAATCGCTCTCGGAGAACGCGGTCCGTGCGCCCATGCACACGGTCGATATCTGGCGTGGTGTGCGCCAGCTCGAAGAGATCGGCTGGAACGAGCAGTCGATCGCCGACGCGCTCGCGCAGCCGCTGCGGGTCGTGCGTCGCGTCAAGCTGCTAGCGCATATCCACGAGCCCATGCTCGACGCCATGACCCGCGGGCGTATGCCCCAGGAGGACGAGCTGCGCTTGATCGCCAATGCCTCGCTCGACGAGCAGGCGCAGGTCTGGAAGAAGCACAAGCCGAAGAAGAACGAGGACGCCGCTTGGTATAGCATCGCGCGCGCCCTCTCCAAGCGCCGCATCCCGTTCTCCGCCGCCAAGTTCGATGATGCCCTCGCTGCCCAATATGGCGTGACCTGGTTGGATGATCTCTTCGCCCCTGCGGACGAGGACACCCGCTACACCGTCGATGTCGATGGTTTCTTCGGTGCCCAGCAGGAATGGCTGGAAAACAACCTCCCCAAGGGCGGCGTCCTCATCCCTGTCGATGATTACGGCCAGGCCGCGCTGCCCAAGAAGGCCGAGCGTGTCTTCGGCAAGCCGGGCAAGGGCGATAGCATCGGTCATTTCCTCGATCCCCGCACGGCCGAGGTCAAAACGGTCGCCTTCCGGATGCCCCAGGACAAGAAGGCCGCCAAGGGCAAGGCGCCGGTCGAAGAGACGGCCGAAATCCCGGAAAAGGCGCAACGTCCCGACCTGACGCAGAAGGGCAGGGCGATCATCGGGGACCTGCGCACCGACGCTCTCCACGAGGCGCTGAAGGCCGATCCGATCGACGACATCAAGCTGGTCGGTCTTCTCGTTCTGGCTCTCGGCGGCCGCAACGTCACCGTGCAGAGCGGCCTCAATGCCGGCGACTCCGAACGCACGGAAATCTGCGAGCGGCTGTCTCCGGAAGGCATCCTGACGCTCGACGACGATGCCATCCGGTCGGCCGCACGCGACATGCTGGTCCAGGTGCTCTCCTGCCGAGATAATATGTCGAACAGCGGGCTTGGGGCGCGCATCGCCGGCGAAACGATCGGCGCTTCGCTTCGTCTGCCGAGCATGGCGACCGAGGAATTCCTGTCCTGCCTCTCGCGTCAGGCGCTGGAACGGGAAGCGGCGGCCAACAAGGTCCGCGTCGAGGTCCGCGTGAAGGATACCCGGGCCGGGGTGGTGAAACACTTCGCCGGTGCCACCTGGCATTACCCGGATGCCCTGTTCGCGGTGAGCGCGGCCGAGCGCGAAGCCGAGAGCGTCGGCTCCCGCCAGTGGGTGCCGGGCCTCGTCAGCGGTGAGCCGGACGACGTGATGGCGGAAATGGCGGAAGTGCCGCTTAAGGATGCCTCGACCGACGGTTTGGACGAGGCCGAGTCCGCATACACGGACGCCGCCTGATCCCCTCTGAAGCCCGGCCGGTCCTTCGGCAGGCCGGGCTTCATCTTCCAGTCCTCCGACAAGGAGATCGATCATGAATCAGATCAGCCCCGGTTTTGCGAGGCGGACCACCTCGCCTGCGCCCCCCGCGACCTTCTCACCCCGTCATGTGCCAATGGGCATCGACCCCCATCGCATCCACGATGCCATCCTCGATAAACGGGGCGAGATCGCCGCGCTTGAACTCGAATGGAGCAGTGCATCGGAACGCGCGGCCGCGCGTGCAGCCGGCGGCGTAGCACGGCTTGGCGACCGTGAAACCTGGGACCGGGCGACCTGGGATCGCTATCTGTCCGCAGCTAGCGATTGTCAGGACACCTACCTGCCGCGTCTGCGCCGCCTCTATGCCGAGGTGTCTCGGCTTGAACTGCTGGCCAATCCCCTGCCCGCCAATATCGGGAGGGTCGCATGATCGAACAGGATTGGGACCTGCCAGACGGTTTCGTCAGCGAGACCCGTCATGACGGTGGTGTGATCGTTCGTCGTTACGGCGTTGTGGTTGGGGAATTCCCCATGCTCACCCCGAGAACGGCGATCGGCAGTTGGGCCGTGGCCTTCGAGGCAGGCCACACCCTTGGCCAGAAGTCGGGGATCGAACAAGGCCGCACCCAACT
>JAGWIL010000070.1 GCA_028866335.1 Rhodospirillales bacterium | reverse complement strand
CGCACCAGTTTTGCCAAGGTGCCTCCCCAAGCGCTGGCTGCGCTAGGGCCGCGCGCCGTTACCATTGCTGAGGCCGAGGGGCTGACAGCACATGCGCAGAGCATCGCGGTAAGGCTAAACGCGCCGTAAAATCTCCGCCACCAGCGCGTCGATGTCATCCTCTGTGGTGCGATGGTTGACGATGGCGCAGCGTATGGCCACGCGGCCGTTGATGATGGTGGTGGAGGGCGCGAACAGCCCGTCTTCCTGTAAATCAGCCACCAGGTCCAGAACCTGCTGATCGGTTTTACCCTCAACACCGAAACAGACGATGTTGAGCGCCGCCGGAGCCAGCAAAACAAGGCGGTTGCTGGCCTGGACGTGACCAGCCAGGCGGCTGGCCAGCGCGCAGCTATTTTCAACCACGCGCGCCAGGCCTTCCGTGCCATAGGCGGAAAGCGTCATCCAGATTTTTAAGGCCGAGAAGCCGCGCGAGAGGTCCGGCCCCAGATCGCACGGCCAGGGAAAACCGCCTGCCAGCCCGCGCGGGGCGGCGGCAAGATAGCTGGTGGGCTGGGCGAAGGTGGCGTTATGAATTTCGGGGTCGCGCACCAGCAGGCAGCCGCAGGAATATGTAACCTGCGCCCATTTATGGAAATCGAAAGCGATGGAATCCGCCCGGCCCAGCCCTGCGGTGAGGTGGCGTTTGGCCGGAGAGAGCGCCGCCAGCGCGCCAAAGGCGCCATCCACATGGAACCAGGCGTTTTCAGCTTCGGCGATGTCCGCGGTCTGGTTCAAATCGTCGAACGCGCCGGCATCCACGCTGCCGGCGGTGGCGGCGATGAGGAAGGGGGTGAAGCCTGCTGCCCTGTCCGCCGCGATGGCCTCGCGGAGCTTGTCCATATCCATGCGGAAATCGGCATCGACGGGGATTTTACGCAAGGCGGCGCGGCCAAACCCAGCCATGTCCAGCGCGCCGGTAACACAGCGATGCACCCCCGCCGAGGCATAGGCGATGAGCCTGGTGCCGTTCACGCCGGTTTCGTGCCCGGCCTCGCCCAGGGCGTTTTGTTTGGCGCAGAGCACGGCGCAGAAATTGGCCATGGAGGAGCCGGTGAGCAGCACGCCGCTGGTTTGCGCAGGCATACCCAGCATTTCCGCCGCCCAGGCGATAACCTGGCGCTCCACCGCAATGCCCACATGGTCCCGCCCGCCGCAATTGGCGTTCATGGCCCCGGCCAGAAGCTCCGCCAGCATGGAAACCGGGTTGCCGCCGCCATGCACCCAGCCCATGAAGCGGGGGTGGAGGTTGCCGGTAACATAGGGCTGAATCTCGGCCGTGAAGCGCGTGTAGAGTGCCTCCACCTCCGTGCCGGTGCTAGGCAAGGGAGTGGTAAAGGATTGCCGCACAGCCTCCGGCATCGGGCGCCAGACGGGTTGTTCTCGCAGGGTGGCGAGGTGGTCCACCATGTCGTCCAGCATCTTATGGCCGAGGGCGCGGAGGGAGGACCAGTCGGCGGGGTCGAGCGTGATCATGGGGAGGGTATGGGCGAGAGATGCGGTTGACTCAAGCTTTCAACTTTTTAGCTTGTGCGGCTTCGCGTTGCCTCTTCCGGATACGTATACATGCCAGGAATTCCGCGAAGAAACGGCCCCGCGCTTTTTTGTGCCAGCCATTTCGATAAATGACCAAGTGACGATCTCCAAGGGGGAGTTGGCCCGCATGGGCGCAGCCAGGAAAGAATTGCCTTGTTGCCAGAGAGCGCACTCGTTTTCGTGCAAGTTGCCCGGTAAGAGGCCAAAAAATCTTACGGCCACGCCCGATGACGAGAATGGCGCCGTTATATGGCACTAAGCCGCGCCTCTGGCCCTCAACGCCGTCGCCAGCGTGCCTTCGTCCAGGATTTCGATGGCGCCGCCGATGGGAACGCCCTGGGCGAGGCGGGAGATGGGAACGGAAAAACGCCGCAGTCGTTCAGTCAGGTAATGGGCGGTGGCGGCACCCTCCACCGTGGCGGGCAAAGCCAGGATAATTTCCTCGACGCCGCCATCCTCAAGCCGCTTGAGCAGCGGGGCGATGGCGATATCCTGCGGGCCGCGCCCTGAAAGGGCCGAAAGTGTGCCGCCTAGCACATGATATTTACCGCGATAAACATGCGCGCGCTCCAGCGCCCAAAGGTCCGCCACGTTTTCCACCACGCAGATGCGGGCTTCGCGCAGAGGCTCGGCGCAGATTGCGCAGGGGTCGGACGAATCAAGATTGCCGCAGACAGTGCATGTGCGCACGGAAGAGGCGGCGGCGCGCAGAGCATCCGCCAGCGGCATCAATCCATGTTCTTTTTCGCGTAGCAGCTTCAGCACAATGCGCCGCGCGCTGCGGGGGCCAAGCCCCGGCAGGCGGGAAAACAGCCCGATCAGAGTTTCGAGTTCGGTGCCGCCCACTTCAGAAGGGCAGTTTCATACCTGGCGGCAGGCTTATGCCGCCCATGGCGTTCTTGGTTTCGGATTCCATCATCGCGTCCAGCTTGGTTTTAGCATCTGCATGGGCGGCGGCGATAAGGTCTTCCAGCATCTCGGCCTCCGCGGGGTCGATCAGCTTGGGATCGATCTTCACGCGCTTCAACGCGCCCTTGCCGGAGAGGGTCACGCGCACCAGCCCGGCTCCGGCGACACCTTCCATTTCCGTGGCTTCCAGCTTGGCCTGCATGTCGGCCATTTTTTGCTGCATCTGAGAGGCCTGCTTCATCAGGCCAGCGATGTTTTTCATTTACTCGTCTCCTTCATATAACTCATCCGGCGGGACCAGTGCCGCCCAGTCGGCAGGCAAATCGGGTTCCGCCTCTGGCTCGGCTTGTGTTTCTACCTTGGTGCCAGGAAATTGCGCCAGAATGGCCTGCACCAAGGGGTGCGCCAGGGCCTCGTCTCGCGCTTTGGCCGTGGCCACACCTTCCTGCTCGTCGATTGTCGCCTCACCTTGCTGGGTGGAGAGCACGATGGTCCAGCGGCGGCCAGTTTCCTCCTCCAGCATGTGCGAGAGCTTCGAGATCAGGTCACGCGGATGGTCTTCGGTGAGCCGCATCTCAATCACCGGCGGGGCGAAGCGCACGAGATGCACGGAATGCCGCAGATGCGCATATAGCATCGCATCCCGCTTCGCCTGCGCCAGACCGACGACATCCTGGAACGTGAGGGCGCGCGGGGCGGCGACTTGCATCACAGTGTTGCCGTTGGCAACAGCACGCGCACCACCGCCGCCCGGCCCGCCGGATGGCGTGCCGCCGATGGAGGAAGTGGGGGTTTCGGTAAGCTTCTTCACCAACTCACCCGGCGGTGGCAAATCCGCCACATGGCAGAGGCGGATGAGAATCATTTCAGCGCCCGCGCGTCGGTCAGGTGCGGTTTCCACTTCCTGCAAACCCTTCAGCAGCATTTGCCAAAGCCGGCCAAGGAACGGAATGGAAAGCATCTCCGCGAAGGCGGTGCCGCGTGTGCGCTCCATCTCCGGCAGCGCACCGCTTTTGGCCAGGGCAGGCACGGATTTCAGGCGCGTGAGCAGGTGCGCCAAGGCCAGAAGATCCGAGAGCAGCACGCCAGGGTCAGCGCCGCGTTCATAAGAATCATCGGAGATTTTTAATGCGGCCTGGATATCGCCTTTCACCACCGCGTCCATCAGGTCGAACACAAAACCGCGATCCGCGAGGCCCAGCATCTCCGCTACCATCGGGCCGGTGATCTCGCCGCCATCTTCCGCTCCGCGTGCGATGGCCTGGTCCAGCAGGGAAAGCCCGTCGCGCACGGAGCCATCCGCCGCGCGGGCGATATGGGTGAGGGCGGCTTCGGAAATCGCCACCTGCTCTTTTTCCCCGATGCGGGTGAAATGCGCGGTGAGTTGCTCCACCGGCACGCGCCGTAGGTCAAAACGCTGGCAGCGGGAGAGCACGGTGACCGGCACTTTGCGGATCTCGGTGGTGGCCAGCACGAATTTAATATGCGGCGGCGGCTCTTCCAGGGTTTTCAGCAGCGCGTTGAACGCCGCCTTGGAGAGCATGTGCACCTCATCGATGATGAATACCTTCACCCGTGCGGAGAGCGGCTTGAAGCGTGTCGCCTCGATAATCTCGCGCACATCGTCCACGCCAGTGTTGGAGGCGGCGTCCATCTCCACCACATCCGGGTGGCGGTCTGCCAGTATGGCTTTGCAATTGTCGCACACGCCGCACGGGTCTGGCGTGGGGCCGCCATTGCCCTCCGGCCCGGTGCAGTTAAGCGCGCGGGCCAAAATGCGCGCGGTGGTGGTTTTGCCAACGCCGCGCACGCCGGTGAGCATGAAGGCATGGGCGATGCGGTTCATGGCGAAAGCGTTGCGCAAGGTGCGCACCAAGGCTTCCTGGCCGATTAAATCGTTGAAAGTGGTGGGGCGATATTTGCGGGCCAGAACGCGGTAGGCAGCGGCCTTTGGAGCCTCCTGCGTGGGTTCCTCGCCAAACAGGCTGGGGCCCGCCGGCGGGGCGTCTGGCGCTTCGTCGTCGAACAAACCCATGGGCGGCGTGGACCTTGGTGTGGAGAATTCAGGTGGGAGACCGGACAACGACCCATGCGAAATCCGTTGTGGCTGCTGCCTTCCGGCCCTGACCAGGTTGGCGGGCCGCGATGTCCGCCGCCGATCTCCCGCACTGATTATCGCCCGAGCGGCGGCAGAGTGCAAGCTTGGGGGCTTGTGGCCAATTTAAACAAGCAAGTTTATCCAATCAGATGACGTAATCTGATTGGATATTGCTCTGGTACCGTGAGGAGATCGTTAGTTAATGCTGTCGAGCGTGGGGGTCATAATCTCCACGGCGTCGTCAGACATCACCGAAACTTCGGGAGCCGCGGGCGTAACTTTACGACGGGACGGCGCGGCTTTCTTCGCTGCTGGCTTCTTAGCAGGAGCGGCTTTTTTGGCGACCGGCTTTTTAGCAGGAGCGGCTTTTTTTGCCGCGGGCTTTTTAGCGGGAGCAGCTTTCTTAGCTACGGGCTTTTTGGCGGCGGCCTTTTTTGCCACGGGCTTTTTGGCGGCGGCGGCCTTTTTCACAACCGGCTTTTTGGCGGCGGCGGTCTTCTTTGCCACGGGCTTCTTAGCGGCAACGGTTTTCTTGGCTACCGGCTTCTTGGCGGCGGCGGCCTTTTTCACAACCGGCTTTTTGGCGGCGGCGGTCTTCTTTGCCACGGGCTTCTTGGCGGTTGCGGTTTTCTTTGCCACGGGCTTCTTAGCGGCAACGGTTTTCTTGGCTACCGGCTTCTTGGCGGCGGCGGCTTTTTTCACAACCGGCTTCTTGGCGGTTGCGGTTTTCTTTGCCAAGGGCTTCTTGGCGGCGGCGGTCTTTTTAGCAGCGGGCTTCACTGCTGCCTTCTTGGCTACCGGCTTCTTAGCTGCCGGTTTTTTTGCAGCCGGTTTCTTGGCGGCAGTTTTTTTTGCTGCCGCACGCACAGCAAGCGGCTGGGCGCGCTGTGTGTCGTTCTTGTCTTCAATGGTCACGAGAATTGCTCCTTGCATTCAAGGTTATGGTTGAGTTCTGTAGGTCGCAGTCCGGCACAGAAACGTATTTTCCCACGGCGATAAGCCGTCCTTCTTATTTTGCGTGCGGACTTCTTGACCGGCAGAAACTAGACTCGGCTGCGACGCGAATCGCGTAATGCACGCAAGAATCGCTATTCCGCCTCTCTTATCGCGCTGTCAACAAAAAGCGTATGCAAACAGCAGTATTCACGCATTTTTTTTTGTTCAGCTTTAATGCCGCGCCATTACGATTGGTTTCGC
Organism: Rhodospirillales bacterium; assembly: GCA_028866335.1. The sequence goes on along the minus strand of JAGWIL010000070.1, from coordinate 1,613 downwards.
CATAAAAGCGCCTTGCTTGGGCCGCTTTTTTGCCCATTCCAAAGCGGGCGCAATATGGTTCGGAAAAACAACATTGTGAAGTCGTGCGTGATGCCTGGAATGGTTTCGTATAGATGTTGAATGTGGTGCGGAAACTACCGAACGCGCCGTTAACATTTAGATGTTTCAGGATGGCGCGCACCCTGTGCTGCATTCATGTGCAGCCACTTGCCCATGGTTTGGATTTGTCGCGGCTTTGCATAAAGGTTATCTTTGTTTGCGAACTTGCGATGAAATGGCTCGATACGAGACGCGGAGACTGAGATGGCGGATGCAAAAGGCAGGCTGACGCGGGTTGTTCTGGGGGGCGCGGCGCTGCACAGGATATCGTCTCTTCAGCAGGCCGATCAGGAACAGGCGGTACGAGACCTCGCGCAAGAAAATGAATTTTACCTGCCCGACCACCCGGATATGCAAATCATTCTGCATCTTTCCATTCAGGAGGGTCGGCTTGTGCTGGATGTGCGGGATGAGAACGAGCAGCCCATACAAGCGGTTTTGCTGGCGCTTGGGCCGTTCAAAATGCTGATCCGCGATTACCGGATGCTGCTGGATTCATACGCGGGCGCCATAGCGGAAGGGCGCGAAGCGCGCATTCAGGCGATCGATATGGGCCGCCGTGGGCTGCACAATGAAGGTGCGGAGCTGATGATGAAGCGGCTGGAAGGAAAGGTGGTGATTGATTTTTCCACCGCGCGTCGCCTATTCACCCTTGTCTGCGCATTGCATCAAAAACTTTAGGAACTTTTAATCTCATGAAAATAGACGGCACCCCGTATCGCTCAATCTGGGTGGACGAAACCGATAGATGGTCTGTTCGCATCATTGATCAGACCAAGCTGCCATGGGCTGTCGATCTTGTCCGGCTTACCACGCTTGATGAAATGGCCCATGCCATACGGGCCATGCTGGTGCGCGGCGCGCCTTTAATCGGCGCCTCGGCCGCTTATGGCGTGGCGTTGGCGATGCGGGTGGATGGTTCTGATGCCGCGCTGTCTCAGGCGCTGGAGGTTTTGGCCGCCACGCGCCCCACCGCGATCAATTTGCTTTGGGCGCTGAAGCGCATGGGCTCGTGCCTCGCGAAACTTAAGCCGGAAATGCGGGAAGCTGCGGCATATGAGGAAGCGGCCAAGATATGCGACGAGGATGTCGCGGTGAACGCGGCGATCGGTCGCAATGGCCTCGCCTTGATCGAGGAAAAGGCGAAGGCAAAAAAGCGCGTTAACATTCTTACCCATTGCAATGCCGGCTGGATTGCGACGGTGGATTGGGGCACGGCGCTGGCGCCAATTTATATGGCGCATGATGCAGGGATAGACGTGCATGTGTGGGTGGAAGAAACCCGCCCGCGCAACCAGGGTGCGTCGCTCACCGCGTGGGAGCTGGGCAAGCATGGTGTGAACCATACGGTGATTGCGGACAATGCCGGCGGGCATTTCATGCAGCATGGCGAGGTGGATCTGGTGATCGTCGGCACCGACCGCGTCACCCGCCAGGGCGATGTCTGCAACAAGATCGGCACTTATTTAAAGGCGCTTTCCGCGCAGGATAATAATGTGCCGTTCTGGGTGGCG
>JAGWIL010000473.1 GCA_028866335.1 Rhodospirillales bacterium | reverse complement strand
ATACTCATGCGCCCGCCAGCCGGGGTAATTAAAGTATTCATCAAAAAGCACAACAGTGCCGGGGTGGATTCGGTCGCGCAGCGCGGAGAATATTATCACTGTGCTGGTATAGATGTCACAATCGACATGGATAAACGCGGCATTTCCCTCATGCGCGGCAAGAAACGGCGGCAAAGTCCGGTCGAACCAGCCAGGGTGCAGCACCGCATTAGGCGGCACCTTTGGCAGCTTGCCTTTCTGGGTGAAGGCCCCTGCCTGCTCCTTGGTACCAGACCACGCTTCCGGCAAGCCGCCGAAGCTGTCGAAACCATGCACCTGGCGGGCGGTTTGACTGGCCAGATTTCGCAGGCTGGCCCCTTTGGCCACGCCAAACTCCATCACCAGGCCGTCTTTGGGCGCGCGGGAAAGCGCGAACCGCGCCAGCTCGTCCCGGTCGGCCAGCACCATCGCCTCGTTCATATGAGCGATGATGTACTCCACCGCTTCGCGCTTGGCGTGCAGCCGCAACTCAAGCCAGAGATCATTGGCATAAATTGAATGAAGAAGCTTGCGATACGCCCGGGCAAAAAACCCTGAACGAAAGAAGCCGCGTTGGAGAATCGCCATGGCTTGGGTTTACTTGGCCTCGGGCACACCGGCAACCTGAAGTGCTTCAGCCTGCCTTACTGCCATCGCCGCCTCGTCAAACCCCGCCACGGTTTCCCGGAACAGGCGGCACCAGTTCAGCTCCGCCCCCAGCCGCATGAACACCGCCCCCAGCCCAATGGCGGAACGGTCCATCAGCACAAACTCACGTGGCGGGCGCACGCCACCGGTGCGTTGCAACCCGGCATGAACCCTCTGCGCCACCTCGCGCCCAAACTCCGTACCCTGCCCTTCCTGAATCGGCCGCACCCGGTCATCAATCAGCGGCTGATACAGAAATTTCGCCCAGTCATTCAGCACATCCACCTGCTCATCGGTGATGCCCTGAAAGCCCCAAATCTCGTAGGCATGGCGGGCGCGAGCTTCGCTATTCTCCCGCACGGCGTTGTAGAGCTCCAGCACGCCAGAGACGAATTTTGGCGGAAACACGCGGATGGAACCGTAATCCAGCAGGTTGAGCTGCCCGGATTCGTTGACCTGGTAATTACCCAGATGCGGGTCGCCATGAATGATGCCGTAGCGATAAAACGGAATATACCAAGCCCGGAACAAGGCCGTGGCCAGCGCGTTGCGGCTTTCCTGGCTGGGCCCGGCCTCTAGCCATTGGCGGAAACCAACCCCTTGCAGCCAGCTCATGGTGAGCATTCGGGTGGTGGTGTAGCCCTCCACCGGCTCCGGCACGTTCACATCCGGCACGTCGGCCAACATCAGCCGGTAAAGCCGCATTTGCGCCGCTTCACGCTGGTAATCCAGTTCTTCGCGGAAACGCTCGCTCAGCTCAACGTAGATATCATC
>JAGWIL010000069.1 GCA_028866335.1 Rhodospirillales bacterium | reverse complement strand
CGACGCATGGAGCCGGCCGGAACGATCGAGGGCGCATCCATGCAGGGATCGAGCGCCATCGGAACGTCATTCGGGCGCGTCGCGTCGCCTGCGCGGCAGTTCAAGACAATGTTCCAGTCAGGCGTGTAGGTAATCGTCGGAACACGCCCCGTCACGATGTCCCACAACTCTTCGGTGGACAGCGGCGCGGTGTACTCGTGCGACAGCGTTCCGCCGTTGCTGAGCGGCTGGCCGCGCACGATCCGGGCGGCGGCGGTGGTTGCGAATCGGTCGTTCATCTCTGCCTCCTGGCGCCTTGTGGTGGCGCGATGGAGACAACTATAGGCGCACCTATAACACACGTCAATAGGTGTCCCTATACAATTTTCGATGGACGTAAAAAAGCCGCCCGAAGGCGGCCGGCGAAGGCTATTGGAGCGGCTGCGCTCTCTTGGTCATGCCCATGCAGTCCATGGCCACGCCGGCATAGATCGTGTTTGAGTCGGCGTCTTTCACGTCAGGCGCGAAGAAAATTGCGTTGATGACAGCTTTTAACCATGTGTCAGGCGTGTGCGGGCTACGTAGGTCATGCAGCCTGTCGAACGCTTCCTGAGGTGTCGCCTGGGCGTCGCGCATCGTGGCCGCGAACCCTGCCGCCCATGCTTTCTTCTGGCATTCCGCTTCTTGCGGCGTGCGCGGCTCCGTCAGGTTCTCGGCGCGCGCGCCTAAGGTCCAGGCTCCTGCGGTCAACCCCACCGCAAGGGCGGCGATCAGTGTATGGCGTGAATACATGATGTCCTGATGGCTAGGTCCGCAGGCAGTTAAGTCGTTTCGCTTCGCGGGATACCTTCCCGTGGGGCGCTCCAGGCCAGAGTTAGCCGGGGCTTTGCCGCGTTTCGTGCCGCTCAACCTTTGTCGCGCCGGCCGCCGCCATCCTGATCAGCTGCCGTCCGTTCGCGTCGGCGTCGCGCCAGGCTGAGAGCAACCATGCTTCTTCCTCGCTCAGGGCCGTCTGTGGCACCAGGGCCAGGGCGGGCGCTTGAGCCGCGTCCTTCATTGGCCCAACGCCTTTTGCAAGCCAGTCAGGGCGCACTGACAGGAATCGGGCCGCCGCAAGCAAGTTCTCGCTCTCGATCGACTTGGTCTTGCCGGTCGTCCAGTCGTGCGCGCTCGGGTACTGCACGCCGCAGGCCTTGGCGAGCTGGCGAATGTTGATCTTTCGTCGGCCGCCAACCGGCTTCATGGCTTCGATTTTCGTGGCTTCGGCGATCGCCACCTTGAAGCGCTCGGCAAGGGTTGTAGTCATGCCTCTACGGTATTCGCCATTACCGTAGGGATACCTATTGCGCAAAAGTATCGGCACGCCTATACTTCCGCTCATGGACACAGCAACCCTCCTTGACGCACTTGGCGGCAACACCGCCGTAGCCCGACTGCTAGCCATTCGCCAGCCGTCGGTTTCCGAGTGGCGCGCGCGCGATTTCATCCCGAAGGACAAGCTCATCTTGCTGGCAGTGATTGCCGAAGACCGCGGTTTGTCCACTCGGCAGAAGCTTATGCCGCACGACTTCTGGCGCATCTGGCCGGACTTGGCCCACCTGAAGCCGGCCGACGCCGCCTGACATGGTCACGATCTCCTCCTGGGGTGCATCTGCATCCCTTCGCGCTCCGGGCCTCACGGCTCGGGGCGCTTTTTTCTGCCTTGGTGACAGCGTCCCACGCTGGTACTGATAACCCCGGACAAGTCCTGATGAAACCGCGTATCAGCAGTTCTCAGCCCGAAAATCGGCAATTGACCCTGGAGCTTGAGCCGGGCCTTTCCGACACGCACCGCAGCCTCACGGAGGTGTGCGCGTCGGTGGTCTACGCCCGAGGCCGGAGCCTGAAAACGATCGCCGCCGATCTCGATCTGGCTCCGGGCAACCTGTCCAAGATGCTCTCCGACGACGGATTGCCGGCACCGGATCGGCGCAAGGTCGGCGTCGACGACATGGTCCGCATCATGGAGATCACGGGCGACATGCGGCCGTTGCAATGGCTGGCCGAGCGCTTCATGGCTCACCAGAAGGCCAATCCCGCCGACGCCATCCGGGCCATGCAAGAGCAGATGCAGGCGCTCACCGAGACCATGGCGAAACTCGGGAGGACCGCCTGATGGCCGTCTTTCGAGGCATGCGCGCCGAGCGCCTGGATGACGCCGGCCTGCCGATCGTGCGGATTTCAAGGGAAGGCCCGTGCGTGCGAGCGGATCAACTCACAACATGGACGCCGCCGCGACTCAGGTCTGAACCGAAGGACTTGTTTCTTCAGCGCCAACTTTACCCGCGCGTCATCCGCCACGTTTCCGGCCCCGGCATTTCCTTCAGCGCGGAGTTTATCCGCTGCGTGAGCGCAGGCTGTGTCGTCTACGCCGATACCCGGACTGGCAGCCTCTACCGCGAGCACGACGGCGTGTGCTTGGGTGATCAGAACCTGCGGATGGAGGTGGCATGAACGACCTCGAGCGCGAACGCGAGATCGCCGGCTGCGCGGCCGTGCTGGAGTCCGATGCCAGCAGCCAGGACAAGGCGCAGGCGTGGAAGGCGATGCAGCAGCTGATCGCGGCCAGGTCGCCGGAGCAGGTTTTGCGCATGGAACGTGAGCGCGGTTTGAACTGAGCAATATGCAGGGCCTAGGCCCGCGAACCGAACGGCGGAAACCCTCCACCGCTTGGCCCTGCACCCATCACCGGAGGCGTAGGAGTGGACGCATGTTTGCAGACTTGATCGAACCCTTCAACAAGACGGAAATCGAGGTGGACACCGGGAGTGTCATCCTGACCCAGACGGACACCAATGGCGAGTCGATGTGCATCGTTATCCCGGAGTGGGCGTGGGAGCACTTCGTCAGCCGCGTCAATCGCCAGGTTGCGCGCTCCCGCGGAACGGGATCAGCCGATGGCCGGTGACTGGATCAAGGTGCGAACCGCGCTCCCAACTCACCCGAAAATCGTCCGCATGGCGTCCGCATTGTGTGCGGACAGATTTCGGACACTTGGCGGAATTTTGTCCGTCTGGTGTCTGTTTGACGCGCACTCAGAAGACGGACATCTCGACGGATACACGTCCGAAGCCCTCGATTCGGCGGTCGGTTTTCCGGGGATTTCTGGTGCAATGTGCGCCGTTGGATGGCTTAAAATTCAAGAATCCGGGCTCTTTTTGCCATCGTTTGAAACTCACAATGGCACGTCTGCCAAGCGCCGCGCGCAAGAGGCGGACAGAAAAGCGGATGCGCGCAAACTGTCCGCAGAAACGTCCGCATCTGATGCGGACAAAAAGCGGACCAGAGAAGAGAAGAGAAGAGAAGAACAAAACCCCCCTGTATCCCCCAAAGGGGAACGGTTTGAGTTGCCCGATTGGGTGCCGAAGGAATCCTGGCAAGCCTTCGAGGAAATGCGGGTGAAGATCCGCAAGCCACTCACCAATCGGGGCAGGGCGCTTGCGGTGGCCGCCCTGAAGGAAGCCTGCAACGGCAAGCACCGCCCGCAGGACATCATCGACAAGGCCGTCCTGCACAGTTGGCAGTCGTTCTACCGGCCCGATGAGTCGTCGTCTGGTTCGGAATCGAGCCAGTTCGCGGGGGTGATCTGATGCCGCGCATCCAGCCATCCGACCTGATCCGCATGACTGCCGTGGATCGCGCCGAGTACGCCGGCATGGTCCTGGTCAGCTTCAGCGGCCGAGTCGATGAGCCGCTGCCGTGGCTGCTGGCGAGCGAGATCGTGGACTGGTCGATGCTGGCCGGGCTCGATGTCGCGTTCCTGGTCGACGGGTCTGAGCCGGTCAAGTGGCACCGGACCGCCATGGACCTGGCGCCGATGGTCAAGCGCCTGTCGGTGATTGACTACCCGCGCCTTGGTCAACCGGATGCGTGCTGCTTCGCGCACCTGGAAACCCACGTGCCCGGCGACCTCGCGGACCTGGACCGCCTGCCGCTCGCTGACTTGCTGGCGCTGCGCAAGCGCCGCCTGGTGCTGCAACCCTGGCCGGATCAGTGGCCGGCATCCCACCAACTCCAGGAGCTTGCAGCATGATCCGGGTGATCAACGAGGACGACATTGACCCGCAATTCCGGGACCCGGAATTCAAGCGGCAGATCATGCCGGCGTCCGACTTCGTCCAGGAGGCGATCGACTTCTGGCACGGCGAGAAGACTACGGCAACCGCGGTCATGCCGTGGCCCAAGACGCACGACAAGATCCAGTTTCGCCCCGGCGAAGTGACCCTGTGGCCCGGCATCAACGGCCACGGCAAGTCGCTCATCACCAGCCAGATCGCCCTGCATCTGCGAAGCCTGGGTATGTCGTCTTGCATCGGCAGTTTCGAGATGCAGCCGGCCGCCACGTTCCGCCGCATGGCCCGCCAGGGCATCTGCGCCGAGTTGCCGACCCCGCAGGTGCTGCACAAGTTCGCCGGCTGGCTGGGCGACGCCATGTGGCTCTACACGGTCCAGGGCATGGTCGACCGCGCTCGCCTGATGACCGTCATGCGCTACTGCGCCGGCAAGCTCGGGGTGTCGCATTTCTTCGTGGACAGCTTGATGAAATGCGTCCGCGGGGTGGACGACTACAACGGCCAAAAGGATTTCATCGACCAGTGCTGCGCCGTGGCACGAGACACGGGGCTCCACATCCACATCGTGGCCCACAGCCGGAAGCTGGCAAGCGAGCGGGACACGCCCGGCAAGTTCGACGTGGCGGGGGCAGGGGCGATCACTGACCAGGTCGACAACGTCATCACGGTCTGGCGGAACAAGAGCGAGAAGCGCGAGGAAGGCACGCCGGATTGCCTGCTGTGCTGCGACAAGCAGCGTCATGGATCCAGCTGGGAAGGGAAGATCGGCCTATGGTTCGAGCCGCGCAGCCAGTCGTTCATCGAGTCGGAGAGGGGCCGACCGTGGCAGTACGTGAACGGGTGGGAGTGATCTACCCGCCGTGGCCCGAGAACCCAATCCCTGTTCGCCCTACCTTCGACCCGCTGTCGTGGGACAAGGTCCGCAACAATCCAAGCCTGGGGGTCAAATGCTTCACGAGCAGCAAGCGATGAGCCACCACCGTGCTGGCCCACCTGGAAGCGCCGACGTGATCCGCTTCGTGATCCACGGCCAAGCTGCGAGCAAAGCCAACAGTCGGAAACTCGTGGTGATCCACGGGCGGCCGGCGAGCATCAAGTCCGACGCGGCGCGCAACTTCGAGCGACTGGCAACGCTCCAGATCCCGGCGCAGGCCAAGCGCATGCTGACCTGTCGAGTCGCGGTGGTCCTGCGGATGTTCTACCGCACCGAGCTACCCGACCTGGACGAATCGATCGTCCTGGATGTCATGCAGGCGAAGTACAAGACCCTCGAAGACGGCCAGCGCGTCCTGATCCGCTCCGGCGTCTACGTCAACGATCGACAGGTCCGGGAGCGCCACACCTACCACGGGGTGGACCCGCAATGCCCGCGGGTCGAAGTCGAGGTATGGCCCATGCAGCTCGACCTGCCCACCGGAGACGCCGCATGATCGACTCGACCACCGAACAGGCCCTCCGGCTGTGGGGCCGCTGGGCATCAGTCCGACCGATCGAGCCCAACGGCCGCTGTTACAGCCTGGAAGGCGGCTGGGTCGCGCCGAGCGACGCAGGACAGGACGAAGCCCGCAACCGCCGCCCGGTGGTCGCCATGAGCGCATCAGACCGCGCCAGCGCCTCGCTGACGGAGTTGGTGATACTCACGCTGCCACGGAGGGAGATCGGCGCCCTGTGCGTGGTCTACGCCGGCATGGGGATGCGTGACGCATGGCGCATCTACGGCATCCGGTCGAGGGGATTCGACAAGCTCCATGGGCAGGCGGAATGGAATTTCATGGGACGCTTGCGCGAAGCGAGAAGGTTCGGTATGATCGCGGCAGCACTTTCCGCCGACATTCGGCAGGCTTGCCTGGGCAGTGACCCAGGCGAAGTGCGCCCTGAAACCCTGGTGACGCTGTGAGCGCGCCGGGGTTTTCTGCTTTTCAGGGCTGACCATGGGGCGACCGTCGAAGCTGACCGACCGCCAATGGTCCGAGATCGAGCGCCGGATGGTGAACGGCGAAGCGATCCGAGCCCTTGCCCGCGAGTACGGCATACAGCCTGGGTCCATCCGGGCCAAACTTTCCATCCGGGTGGAAAATACAAAACTCGCTGCCGAATCAATCGTTAAGACTGGCGAGCTTTTGGATAAGCTCCCGGTAATTGCCCAGCAGAATGCGCATGGACTAGCAGACCGACTGCGAAGCATCAGCAGCCACTTGGCTGGGGGCGCCGACTATGGCGCACGCACCTTCCACCGCCTCTCGATGATCGCCAACACCAAGGCGGAAGAGATCGACGAAAGCGCAACGCTGACCGACAACGCGGAGGCGATCCGATCCGTGATGGCGATCCAGTCGGCGGCGAACGAAGCGGCCAAGACCGGCATCAACCTGTTGGCCGCCAACAAGGACGCCATCAAGAATCTGAACCGCGAGCCAAACGACGGGCCAGGCCTTCCGGCACTGCCCGACGACCAACTCGCCAAAGTCATTAAGGGGCTGCGCGAGCAGTTCTAACCGGAGATCACATGTCCACCGTCCGCGACACCCTGAACAGCGCCATTGCCGCCCTGCAGGCCGAGATCAACACCAAGTCGGCCTCGATCGCCACCATGCAGTCGCACGCCACCCAGCTGCCGCCCCAGATCCTCGACATGGACCACGACGCCTGGATGCAGGTGAAAGCCCTGATCGGCGCGCCGCAGCAGTAAGCGCCACACCCAACAACCCGAGCCCGCCTTGAGCGGGCTTTTTCATTTCTGGAGCCTGCCACATGGCCGTCATGTCCAACGTCTTGCGCAATCGCGTGATCGACTACCTGCGCGGCCAGGCGCCCGCCGCGCTTACCGGCCTGTACGTCGGCCTGCTGACCTGCACCAACGGCGCGCTGGCCCGCTCGACCGCCTACACCGTTGGCCAGACCGTCGTACAAGTGGGCACCAGCGATTCCAAACTGCACCTGTACAGCGTGACCACGGCAGGCACCACCGCCGCGAGCGCGCCGGCATATGCGGGTGCCGCGGGGGAAGCGATCACCGACGGCACTGCGGTGCTGACCGAGCAGACCGCGGGCCTCCAGGCCGGCACTGCGGCGGTCGAGGTGGCGGCGGCGAACGGATACGCCCGCTTCAGCCTGGGCGCTGCCATGACCAGCCTGTCCGCAACCCAAGGCGGTGCGACGGCTTCGACCGGGACCACGGGCGCCACCAGCAACCTGATCCCAGTCACCTTCCCGCAGTCGACCGGCGCCTGGACGACTGGCGCGCAGGTGATCTGGGGCTGGGGCCTGTACGATGCCGCGACGGCAGGCAACCTACTCGACTTCGGCACCGACAACGTGATCAGTTCGGTGAT
>JAGWIL010000472.1 GCA_028866335.1 Rhodospirillales bacterium | reverse complement strand
GCGCCTTAGCCGAAGCGCCATCCGCCGCCATATGCACGGCCTCCAGCAAATCGGGGTTGGTTTCGTTGAAAGCGGAAACTGCGCGCGTATACGGGTCGCGCACCAACATGAAAGTGAAACTCTCCCGCAGCAACGCGAAATAGCCCGGAAACGCCTGGCGGAACACGTGCATCGGCATATGCGCCTTGTCGATCTGCCGCCCGTTCACCTCGTGAAACATCCAGAAGAAATGGTCGGTCGTATCGAACTTAACAAATGCGGAGCGGGCCGTGGTGCCGCCCGCTTTCGGGTTATGGATGAACACAAACCGCCGCGACTCGCTGATGATCACGCCGCCCGTTCCCTTCGTATGGAATAAATCGCCGGGCCAATTCCCGCTCCCAGGCGTGCAATACCACATCGTGCTGAAATTCAAGCCATTCGCGCCACGCCTGTGCCTTGGCCAGTGGGGCCTTGTTGCCGCGCAAGCGGGGTATGACTACATGTGGCTCATGCGCTGCGCCCTTTTCCTGCTCCCCGTCCTTGCTTTGGCCTCCTGTGCTCCACCGGGCCGCCAGAGCTTCTCCCCCACCCCCGCCGGGCCAGACACCCAGACCATTTCGGCGGTGGATGCCTTCCAGAACCGGATTCCGCTGGTCTCCATCCTGCCGGATACGCAGGATTTCCAGGGCCCGCTGAAGGATGCGGTGGCCCAGGCCCTTGCCATCAAGCCGGATGCCGCCTTTGAGGTGATGGCCGAAACCCCTGCCACCGGCAATCCGGATGCGGATGCAAAAAACCTCGCGGCCCTCGCCCCGCAGGCCAAGGCCATCGCCAAAACCATCATCGCCGATGGCGTGCCCGCCTCCCGCGTTACCGTGGGCGCCAAAACGGCCGGGCTGGACCAGGTGCTGCTCGTTTACGTGAAATGATCTTCGCGCCTCCCTTCCTGATGCCAGCGCTCCGGCGGCTGGACCCCGAACGCGCCCATAATCTCTCACTGAAGGCGCTGCGCCTGGGGCTGGCGGGGCGCTGCAACACGCCGGACGACCCCATACTTTCCACCGCTGCCTTCGGGCGGGTGCTGGCCAACCCCATCGGCCTCGCCGCCGGGTTCGACAAGAACGCCTATGCCGTGACGGCCCTTGGCCGGCTGGGCTTCGGCTTCGTGGAGACAGGCACCGTCACCCCCCGCCCGCAGCCCGGCAACCCGCTGCCGCGCCTGTTCCGGCTGGCCGAGGACCGCGCGGTCATCAACCGCATGGGCTTCAATAACGAGGGGCTGGACGCTTACATCGCCAATCTGAAACAGGCGGACCGAAAATCCCTGGTTCTGGGCGCGAATGTCGGCATCAACAAGGAAGGCGCCGACCCGGAGCGGGATTACCCGGCTTTGGTAAAAGCTGTGGCGCCGTTCGCGGACTATATCACCATCAACATCTCCTCCCCCAACACGCCGGGCCTGCG
>JAGWIL010000471.1 GCA_028866335.1 Rhodospirillales bacterium | reverse complement strand
TGAAATTTTTGAGGTGCTGGCATGACATATTCTGGCCTGTTACCGTTTTTCCATTGGTTTTTGGCGCTGCATATTATTTGCTTCACCGCCTGGATGGCAGGAATGTTTTATCTGCCCCGCCTCTATGTCTATCATTGCCAGACAGTGCCCGGTTCGGTTGAATCCGAACGCTTCAAGGTGATGGAACGACGTTTGCTGAAGCAGATTATCAACCCCGCGATGATCGGCACGTTTATTTTCGGGCTGTTGTTGGTATTCACGCCCGGCGCGGTGAGTTGGGAAGCCGCCTGGTGGTGGATGAAGATTATCGCTTTGGTGTTGATGTTCGGGTTTCATGGCGCGTGCTCACGCTGGCGCAGGGATTTTTTGAACGACGCCAACCGGCGCAGCGAAAAATTCTATCGTGTGGCCAACGAAGTGCCGACACTGCTGTTTATCATCATTGTAATTGCCGTGGTGGTGAAGCCTTGATTTTATTCAGCGCACCGTTGCTGCTGGCGTTTGTTCTGGCCGCGACAGTGCTGACTATAACCCCCGGCGTGGATACGGCAATGGTGCTGCGCGCCTGTGCCGCCGGCGGCAAACGCGCAGCGCGATATGCGGCGGTGGGGATCTGCCTTGGTCTCTTGCTATGGGGTGCGGCGGTGGCGGTGGGGTTGGGGGCGGTTTTGAAAACCTCGCCAAAGGCCTACATGGTTGTGAAATATGCCGGGGCGATTTATCTGTTTTGGGTGGGGTTTAAGCTTATCCGGCATCCGCGCCTGGTGTTGGAGGAGAGCCAGATGAGCCTTAGCCGGAATGCGGGGATGTTGGCCTTCCGGCGCGGGTTGGTGACCAATCTGCTCAACCCGAAAATAGGTGTGTTTTACGTGACGTTTTTGCCGCAATTTATTCCAGCACACGCGAATGTTGCAGCGGATACGCTGGTTCTTGCCATGCTGCATGTTGTGTTGACCATGATCTGGTTCGCCGTGCTGATTATGGCCGCGGTGCCGTTGAGCACGGCGCTGCGCCAGCCGCGCACGCTAAGCCTTTTGGACCGCGTGGCGGGCGGGGTGTTTATTCTGTTCGGATTGAGGTTAGCACTTTCTCGCGCGTGAGGGCTGTATTTAAAGATCGCTTTGAAGAAAAGCAGCCGTGGACCCTGATAAGAGCATATGGGCACCCTAAATAAGGCTCGTCCAGCCAGGCCGGATGAAAATCATATCTGCGGAGTTGAATTCATGAGCGAGACCCACCAACCTGTTTGGCTGATTACCGGATGTTCGACGGGTTTTGGCAAGGCGCTGGCGCTGCAGATTGTAAAGCGCGGTTGGAAGCTGGTGGCGACAGCGCGCAACCTGGCGCAGATTGAAGACATTGCCGCGCTGGACAGGAAAAATGTGCTGGCGGTGGCGCTGGATGTGACCGACCAGGCGCAGATTGACGCAGCGGTGAAAGCGGCCAG
>JAGWIL010000470.1 GCA_028866335.1 Rhodospirillales bacterium | reverse complement strand
AATCGACCAGCTATAATCGGGCGCGTGGTCCAGTACCCAGTAATTGCCAACGTAAAAAGGCCCGAAAAAACTGACCTTGAATTTGGCACCTTCGCTGCCGGGTACTAGCTTCGCGCTTCCCCTGCTTGCGCGGGTTTTGCCGTCGGCCGCGCGGCAGGTGTTAACAATGTTGATTTTGCCGTCCGCGCGCAGGCTGTAATCGGCACTCACGGCCTCACAGTCTTTTTCGAATGATTGCTCGTAACGCGCCACCTCATACCAACGGCCCAGATAATCCTTTAGTGAGACAGCGCGCAGCGGCTCTGGTACCAGCGGGTTGCCAACAGGGTGGCGCCGGGCCAGCATCGCGGCACCGGCTACGGCCATGGCGGGCAGAGACAGTGCCGCGGCGCGAAGCAATGTGGAGGAGATGCCCTTGGAAGCCGCCATTCAAGCCTGCCTTTCAGTTACAAGACACTGGCTTACATGGTGGCTGGCAGGCCTGGCTTCCAGTTTTTTAGGCTGGTTCGGAAATCAGATCAGGTATGGCAGGGGCGGCCTCGCCAAATGGGCGCCACTGGCCGCCGCGTAGAATTTCGGTGGGATTGAATTTGGCCTTATAGGCCATTTTGCGGCTCTCCTGCACCCAATAGCCGAGATAGACATTCTCCAGCCCCAGCTCCACAGCCCGGCGCACTAGCCAGATGATGGCGTAGGTGCCGAGCGAGCGTTGCGAGAGCTCTGAATCAAAAAAGCTGTAAACGGCGGAAACGCCGTCTCCCAGCCGGTCTGTCAGGCAGGCACCGGCAAGCTGGCCATTGGGCAGGCGAAATTCCACCATCGAGGTTTCAATCGGCGTATCCTCAACCATGGCCCGGTAGTCGTAGAAGCTCATGGTGGACATATCGCCCTCGCCATGCCGGGCCTGCTGATAGATTTGGAACAGCGCGTATTGCTCAGCCGTGGCGCGGGGCGGCATTTCTTGCACCAGCAGGTCGGCGTTGCGCCGCTCGATGCGTTTCTGGGTGCGGTCTGGCAGGAAGTCTCGTGCGCGGACGCGAATGGGCACACAGGCAGTGCAGTTTGGGCACACGGGGGCGTAGGCGATGTTATGGCTGCGCCTGAAGCCGCCACGGGAAAGCCGGTCGTGCAGGGTTTCGGCGGAAACGCCGACGAGCTCGGTTACCACCTTGCGTTCCGTGCGGCCTGCTACATAAGGGCAGGGCAGGGGCGAGGTGGTATAGAAAAAATGCGGTCTCCGGGCGGGCTTGTAGCTCATGCTAAGCCCTATGTTTGGGGCTTGGGGCCTCGGCGTCAATAACGAAATTGCGTGTTCCGCACGAGGGTGAGGCCGGAGAGCATGTCATGCGCGGTTCGGTGGCGCGGATTGACGAAGGCCAACAGGAAAGGCAGGCCCGCCAGCACGAAGCTGAGCCAGAGCAGCAAGGTCCATACAAAGGCCTGGGCGAG
>JAGWIL010000469.1 GCA_028866335.1 Rhodospirillales bacterium | reverse complement strand
GAATGCACACATCGCGCCGAATTCGTCTGGCTCGCCTACCCGCTGAGCAGGGTTGGCGGCAGCACGGGTGGCGATAACCTCCTCAACGCTCTGCCCGCTTGCCTGGGCGGTGCCCTCGGCGGTTTTACGTAGGCGGTCTGTGTTAAAGGCCCCGGGGAGCAGGTTGTTGATGGTGACGTTATGCTTCGCCACCTGGCGGGAAAGCCCGGCGACAAAGCCGGTAAGGCCCGTGCGGGCAGTGTTGGAGAGGGTAAGGCTGGGGATGGGGGCTTTCACCGCGCTGGAGGTGATGTTGACGATCCGCCCAAATTTCCGGGTGATCATGCAATTCACCGTGGCGCGGATGAGCGCGATGGGGGTGAGAAGATGGGCGTTCAGCGCCGCCTGCCAATGAGCTTCAGTAAAATCCCGGAAATCTCCCGGCGGTGGGCCGCCCGCGTTATTGATAAGAATATCAGGGTTGGGGCAGGCGAGCAGGGCCGCGGCGCGGCCTTCATCGGTGGTGATGTCGCCAACGGCGATGCTGATGCGGACATCTGTGAGCGCTCGCAGCTCCTCGGCGGTTGCCTCCAACGCCTCTCGGTTGCGACCGGTGATGGTGACGCTGACACCTTCCCTGGCGAGGGCGAGGGCACAGGCGCGACCAAGCCCGGCGCTGGCAGCACAAACAAGAGCGGTGCGGGATTTGATGCCGAGATCCATGGGATATTCTCCGAAGCTGGACAGCTAATATATGCCGCTTTGCCGCGCGGAAAAGCCTGTCTATTCGGGTGTTTGAACGGCAGAGCTGCGTTTATTGTGCCAGTTATCCATAAGTTTCAGCACCGTGGCGGCGGTTTCCTCAATGGAACGGCGGGTGACATCAATAGCCGGCCAGCCGCGCTCGTTACACAGCCGCCGCGCCCAAAGCAGCTCTTTTTCCACCGCCTCATAATCCACATAATCGGAGCTATCAGCCCGGCCGAAAATTTCGGTGGTGCCGATGAGTTTAAGCCGGTGGCGGCGGATATCGATTAAGGATTTCGGGTCGATGGTGAGGCCGATGATAGGGCAGGAGAGGTTTTCCAACTCCTTCGGCAAAGGCGTGTTGGGCACCAGGGGCACATTGAGCGCCTTGATACCGCGATTGGCGAGGTAAAAGCAGGTGGGGGTTTTGGAGGAGCGGGAGACGCCGACCAGCACAACATCAGCCTCTGAAATGCCGCGATTGGCCTGGCCATCATCATGGGAGATGACGAAATGCATGGCGTCGATCCGGCGGAAGTAATCAGCGTCCAGCACATATTGCCGGCCGGGTTTGTGTTTAACTGGGGAACCGAACTGGGCCTGGAGCATTTCCAGCAGCGGGTCCAGCACATGTTGCAAGGGCACGCCCATACGGGCACAGGCATCATCCAGCTCATGGCGCAGTGCGTCGTCCACCAATGAGCAGAGTACCGGGCCGGGTTCAGCCTGGAT
>JAGWIL010000468.1 GCA_028866335.1 Rhodospirillales bacterium | reverse complement strand
GTAATGTGCGGCAGCCGGGCATGCCCCAGCACCGAATCACCATCCACCAGCACCAGATGCAGCCCAATATTCAAACCCGGCAGCGCCTTTGCCCGGCGCACCGCGTCCTCAGCCGCGGGGGCAGCCACCATCAGGCTTGCCTGGGTCAGGCAGCCTTCCCGGTTGGCGCGCTCCACCGCCTCATTCACGGATTCAGTCAGGCCAAAATCATCAGCGGAGAAAATAACCTCGCGCATGGCTCAGCTGTCGTTGCGCGGCACCCAGGGGATGCGGGCGAAGGTAATGCCATCTTCGGCCAGCGCCTCGGCATCTTCTTCGGAGCTTTGGCCGTAAATGCCGCGCGGCGCGGCTTCGCCATAATGAATGCGCCGCGCCTCGTCAGCAAACTCGGTGCCTACATAGTCGCAGTTTTTCTCAACCTCTTCGCGCAGCTTTTGCAAGGCTACGCGCACGGAATCCGGCAGCGCCCCCCCGGCCGCCTGCGGCGTTGTAGCCATGGGCTGCGGCTCCGCCAGGGTAATTTCGCCGCCTTTGCGCGGAATGGCGGGGGCCATCAACGCCCGTGAAACCTCAATACTGCCGCAAGCGGGGCAGGCAACAAAGCCAGACGCCACCTGCACATCAAATCCGGCACTATTCTTAAACCAGCCATCAAATTCATGGCCTGTGTCGCAGCGGAGTTGGTAATGGATCATGGGGTGAGCAGCGCATCCAGCTCGCCCGCGCGCTCCAGCACCAGCAGGTCATCGCACCCGCCGACATGGCGGCCATTGATAAAAATTTGTGGCACCGAGGTGCGGCCACTTGAGCGCCGGATGGCTTCTTCACGCTGCGGCGTGCCATGTGGCGCGCTAATCTCCCTGAAGCTGGCAGATTTGCCCTCCAGCACCGCAATGGCGCGCGAGCAATACGGGCAATAGGGTTGGGTATAGATTTCGATTTCGGGCATTTCCTCAACCAATTAGCTGAGAGTTTGCCGAATGCAAGATGTATCTAACCCAAACGCGGGTCAGCCACGCGCGCCAGGGTAAGCACATCCACCCGCTCTGCCCCGCCCTCGCGTAACGCGATGGCGCATTGGTGAGCAGTAGCACCGGTTGTCATCACATCGTCGATGAGCAGCACGCGCTTGCCCGCCACGTCAACACCTCGCCTCAGCGATATGGCATCCGCAAGCTCTTCCCGACGCTCCACCGCGCTCAAGCCCTCCAGCTTGCGGGTCGCCCGCCAGCGGCGCAGAACATCCAGCCCCAAGGGGCGGCCGGTTAGCCGGGCGAGCGCAATTGCCAGCACGGCTGCCTGGTTATAGCGGCGCTGGCGCAGCCTTACCGCGTGCAGCGGCACCGGCACCAGCAAATTGGCCGATTGCAGCATCGCCTCACCTGGCCGCCGCATTAGCCGCGCCAAGCCGTTGGCGGCTTCGCTCTGGTCGCCATATTTCAGGGGCAGGATCATTTT
>JAGWIL010000467.1 GCA_028866335.1 Rhodospirillales bacterium | reverse complement strand
AATTTAGGCATCTTTACTCTAACAGTGTAATGCGGCTCGTTATCGATATGCTTTCGCTTAATAATTACTGTAGGTGTAATAGGATGACCATGAGAAAAGTGGTGAACAGCATGCTTTCTGGTGAAAATCTTTTTCCAATCAAACCTAGCATTTTTTCTTCTGCCAGCTTTATCTCTAGCTTTGTAAAAAGACCCAATCACTTTTTTAAAGTTTTCATGGTCTCTTGCGATTTTGCTATTTGTATATTTAGATACTCTACCATCAGCAGCAGTAACTAAGATGGGTTCTTCATCTGCTTGAAAACCTAAAAATATGGGTCTCATTTCACTCTCCTAATTAAGCAGGAACTTTATCTTCGATATTTTTTGACATCCTCATAGCATTTTTAGATAATTCATGAGCATCTTTTCTTCCTTGAAGGAGGGCAGCTTCTGCTCTATGATGATGCTCAGCAGCTAAAAGATGTTCCAAGTATCCTTCAGAACCAGGCTTGTGAGCTTTTGCTTGATTAAAGTGGTGATTGTGTAATCTATAATGCTTTTCAATTATGCTCTCTCGTCCTGAAGCAACGACTAAAGAGCCTGCCTTAGAATGATGTTTAGACATCATGTCATGGTAGAGTTTATGAGCTTGATGAGAGATTAAAGCTTGTCTATATCCTGTATCTGCAATTACACTCTCAGGCAGTTTTGGAATAATGGCTTCAAAGCGTTTAATGTGCTTATTATGATGCTCAGATTCTTTTGTGTGATACTTGTGCATCTTTTGATGATGCATCTTTTTCTCAATCGAGTTAGTAGATTCCGACTTTGAAGGTTTCTTTTTCACTGCTGTCACCAACGAATTAATTTTGTTATCCCAATCAGACATGTTTTCGTTACCTTGAGTAGAAGCGAGCATTCTTGAATTATTACCTGAATCCCATGCATTGTTTGCTCGTCTGGGCTCTAATTGAAGTCCCATATTACTAGAATAGTTTATTCTGGGCGTTAGAAAAGGGCTCTCATTTAATTCTTCATTTATAGCTTCATTCTTAGTTAAAGGCTCTTCTCTACCCTCATAGTCCACAACCTGAGGCACAGCGTGCATAGGTTTAGATTCTAAATTGTCTCTTATTTTTGGCACGTTTACTCTGTTGTAATGCGTAATTTCAGAGGCATGAATCTTATTCACAACAGAATTTGCTTCTCTAATTGCTCTGCCTTCATTGCCTGTTTTCTTTAGGACTTTATTAGCAATTTTTACCCACAAAGTTTTCTTTTTCTTATTTTTTGCAGCATCTTTATTATGCTTTACGACGTCACTTTCTTCCCACGGCATTTTTCAATTCCTTTAATCTTTTCTTGGCTTGATCTCTAACATCTTCACTTGGATCCTTGACTAGTTTATCTAAATGCTTCATGTGACCATGACTAGCTACATGCCATCTAACATCTTCATCAGGGTCGTTAACTAGCTTGTCTAGA
>JAGWIL010000466.1 GCA_028866335.1 Rhodospirillales bacterium | reverse complement strand
CTCCAATCCGTGCAGGCGCCCTCAGTCATGAAGGCCGCGTAGCAACACAGGCCCAAAACCAGCGCCCGGCGGTTTGGCCAGGCGAAATGTTTGCCCGAGGGCGGGGCATCGCCGCTTTTGGGCACCAGGCGGAAGCTTTGGCTAAGCCCCGCCAGCACAGCCGCGGCGCTGAACACGCACAGCATCGGCACCGTGCCGCCCAGCTTCAGCACCAGGCTTGCCACCAGCGCGCTGGCCAGTGTGCCCAGGCTGTAGCAGGCGTGGAAACCGGACATATGCAGCCGGCCGGACATTGCCTCCACCACCGCCCCCTGGGCATTGATCGCGACATCCAGCGTGCCGAAATTGGCACCGTAAATGAACAACAGGGCGGTGAACACCAGCGGCGAAGGTGCGCTACCAAGCAGGGGCAGCATCAGGCACATCAACAACGCCGTGCCGATAATGCAATTGCGACTGCCCCAGCGCGCCACCGCCATGCCCGCCAGCGGCATTACCGAAACGCCCCCCGTGCCACCAGCCAGCAGCACCAGGCCAAGTGTGCCATCAGGCAGATGAAACCGGATTTTGATGTAGGGAATGACGATCGCCCAGACCGTAATGCCGATGCCCGCCATGAAAAACACGAGCCGTGTGGTCCAGAGTTTGGCTTGCATGGCAAAGCGTTATCCCGCCCCGGCGCAAGCAGCAAGGCGGGGGAGGTATGAGCAAAAAAAGGAGGCCAAAGCCCCCTTTTTCAAGTTAGGGATGGGGTGCGGTTACAAAACCCGCCGACCGGCAATGGCATGGTAAATAACCAGCACCACCACCGCGCCCACAACCGAGACAAACAGCGACCACAAATTAAAACCGGTAACCGGCACCGCGCCCAGGGCGGTGAATATCCAGCCGCCAACCAACGCGCCGACAATGCCGAGAATGATGTCGATTAACGGGCCACGGCCACCGTTATCGACAATATGGCTGGCGATCCAGCCTGCAATAAGGCCGAGTACGATCCACCCGAGAATAGACATGATATTGCCTCCAGAAAATTATTCTGACTCTGAGATGGGCGGCAACCGCGCGCCCGCAAGCGCCGTTGCGGGAAGTTCACCCCGCGTTCATGTTCAATTTAATCTGCCGCGCTTCCAGCCCCTGCCACACGATAAGCACCGGCACTGCGATGATAAAATCCCGTGCGCGGCGCAACAAGGAAAGAGACAAGGCAATATCCGGCGGGATGCCGAACAGCCCGCCCAGCAGGGTGTAAGTAGCTTCCTGTATGCCGACGCGGCCGGGGACAAAAAAAGCTAGCGCCATAATGGCATGGAGCATCGCCTCGATGCACACGGCATCCGGCCAGGTGAGATTCACGCCCAATGCGCGAAAGCCGATGAAGGACGCCGTGCCAGTGCCAAGCCAGCACAGCAGATGCAGAGCAGCCGCCCCCGCCAGCCGGTGATGCTGGGTGTACATATTATCCAGCG
>JAGWIL010000465.1 GCA_028866335.1 Rhodospirillales bacterium | reverse complement strand
GGCACCGTTTTGCTGCCGCAATCGCGCGAGCGCAGGCCATCCGTATCAATCCCGCCCGCTGTAACTTCGGCTTTGGCAAAACCTTCACTGCCGCTGGGCGTAAACTCAAACCGGTTCAGCTTTGCCCCCAGCGCGCGCAATGCCTGGTCCTGCAAATCCGCGAGATTACCAGGGTGTGCCTCGGCCAGATGGGCTGCTAAGCGGGCGGGCAAATGCTCCGCCAGGGCCGCTTTCAGCCCTGCCTTGGGCCGGGCGCGTTTGGCGGCGGGCAGGGCCTCCTGCATTTTTGTGCCGGGCAGAAAATCCACTGCAAAGCCCTCTCCCGCTGCCAGATATGAGGAGATTTGCAGCATTGCCGGGCCGGAAAGCCCGCGATGCGTGAACAGCAGGCTCTCCGCGAATTTCGCCTTACCCGCTTGCGCGGTAACGGGCGCTGAAACCCCCGCCAGCGCGCTCATCCAAGGTGCGTCAAATGTCAGCGGCACCAAAGCCGGGCGCGGCGGCACCACCCCATGGCCGAATTGCCGCGCCAGCCGGTAGGCAAAATCTGTGGCGCCGAGTTTGGGGATCGACAATCCGCCCGTCGCCACCACAAGGTTTTTGGCGCGGAACAAACCCTTATCCATTTGCACATGAAACACGCCGTCATGCGCCACCTCGCGAATACCTGCCTCACAATGCAAGGCAGCCCCCTTCATCCGGGCCAACAGTAAATCAATAATCTGCCGGGCTGAGCCATCGCAGAATAGCTGCCCCAGCGTTTTCTCGTGCCAGGCAATGCCCGCTTTTTCCACCAGCGCCAGAAAATCCCGCGGCGTGAACCCCGCCAGGGCGGATTTGCAGAAATGCGGATTAGCCGAGATAAAGTTCTTGGCGCTCACCTCAGTATTGGTGAAATTGCAGCGCCCGCCACCGGAAATTAAAATTTTCCGCCCCGGCTCAGGCCCATGCTCCAGCACCAAAACGCGCTGCCCGGCTTGCGCCAAACTGCCCGCGCAAAACAGCCCGGCCGCCCCGCCGCCGATCACCACCGCATCGTAAATCTCTTGCATAAGCAGGGTCTCTAGCCCTTCGCCTTGGCCAGCGCCAGGAACTGCCGCACAGCGGGCGAGGTTTCCGCCCGGCGGCTGGCCAGCATCAGCTCAGACTCCAGCGTGATGCCTTCAATCCTGCGCAATACCACACCGGGCAGGCCCAGGCTTTTTGCCGGCTCCGGGATCAGCCCCAGTCCCAGCCCCGCGCCAACAGCGGTGAGCACGGTGATGAAATCACGCACCGGGGTTAAAAATTCCGGTTCAAATCCGCCAGCCCTTCCCAGGGCCTGTAGCCGGGCCAGAAACCCTGCCTCCTCGCCAAAATGCGGTAGAATGAATTTCTGCGCCTTCAACATCTCCGGCGTTAAAGCCTGGGCCTGCGCCAGCGCCCCAAGCGCGGGCAGGGCCAGCAGCAGCGTGTCGCGCTTGAGCTTC
>JAGWIL010000464.1 GCA_028866335.1 Rhodospirillales bacterium | reverse complement strand
CGTATCGCCGCGTTGCAAACGGCGGATGGCGGCGATTTGCAGTCCCAGCTCACCAGCGCGCAAAGCCTGAACAAGCAGGATGCAGCACAGATTGCCCTGCTGAACCAGCAGATGGCCGCCTTGCGCGCGCAGCTTGCGGCGTTGCAGGTGGCGCTGGATGCGGCACAGACCGCCGATGCGAAGGACAACGTGCAGATCGCTGACCTTGGCAAGCAGCTTAACGAGGCGCTGGCCCGCAAGGTTGAGGAATTGCAGCAATACCAAAGCGTGTTTTTCAAAACGCTGAGCCAAAGCCTGCAAGGTGAGCAAAACATAAAAGTGGTGGGAGACCGCTTCGTGTTTGAAAGCGATGTGCTGTTCCCGGTGGATGGCGCCACCATCACCCCGGCCGGCAAGGCTGAGATCGCGCAGGTGGCAAAAGCGGTGAAGGCAATTGCCGCGAAAATTCCCGCCAATGTAAACTGGGTGCTTTCAGTTGATGGTTATGCCGATGCGCAACCGATTAAGGGCGGGCCTTATAAATCCAATTTCGACCTTTCAGCCGCGCGGGCACTTACGGTGCTGGATTTGTTGATCGCCGATGGCGTGCCCGCCAACCGGCTTGTCACCTCCGGCATGGGTGCCAATAACCCTATCGCCTCTGGCAACACCCCAGCCGATTATGCGCAGAACCGGCGCATTGAATTTCGCCTGACAGCACCATGAGCGAAAGCATCGCCATGCAGAAGGCCGCGTTACGACGCCTGATGCTGGCGCGGCGCGAAACGCAGAGCCCGGTACTGGGCCATGCCTTGGCAAAACACGTGCTGGCAAGCGGTATCATTCCCAGCAACGCGGTCATCGGTGGGTATTTCCCGATGCGCGGGGAGATCGATATTTTGCCGCTACTACAAGCCTTGCACACGCGCGGCCAGCATGTGGCGTTGCCGGAAACCCCGCCGCCAGGCAGCGGCCTGCTCTTTCGCACATGGACACCTTCCACCAGGATGCTGCAGGGGCGGTACAAAACCCAGCACCCAGATGGGCTGCCTGTTTTGCCCGATTTTCTGCTGGTGCCGCTTTTGGCTTTTAATCTGCGCGGCCACCGGCTTGGCTATGGCGGCGGGTATTACGACCGCACCCTGGCTGCCCTGCCCGGTGCTTTTCGGCTTGGCTGTGCTTTCGCGGCGCAGGAGATGGAAAACATTCCCGTGGAAGCAACCGACCTTGCGTTACACGCCATCGCCACCGAGACGGGCGTTCAAATGATCAATTCACCAGCCTAACACGCATTCAAACTTGCGGCGACGCCCTGGCGATCCAATTAGAGTTGGATGATTTTAGAAGAAAGGGCCTGAACCATGTCCAAACTTATTGAACCAGACAAGCTTAAATCTCTCCCGGGCAAGTGGCAGCTAGGCAAGGATGGAAAATCCATCACCCAGGATTTTACCTTCAAAAACTTTGCGGAAGCTTTTTCCTTCATGGCGCATG